>NZ_JBNDMK010000023.1:0-130572 GCF_050436545.1 Paraburkholderia sp. GAS41 | reverse complement strand
TGGTTTTTGGTTTTTGGTTTTTGGTTTTTGGTTTTTGGTTTTTGGTTTTTGGTTTTTGGTTTTTGGTTTTTGGTTTTTGGTTTTTGGTTTTTGGTTTTTGGTCTGGTTGCCTGCGGTGACTTGGTTTGTCGTTGTTCCTGCCCTGTTGGCCTTTCCTTGCTTTGTTATCGGTCTATTAGCTTCGCCCCTGTGCGGGGCAGCACTCACTTTCTTTGCCGCCGCAAAGAAAGTAAGCAAAGAAAGCGGGCTCAAACCGCCAGTGCTTAGGTGTCCATCTCTGTTGTGAACCGGAAACGGCCCAAAACAAGACCCGCCCTCGCACCACACACACCAGTGACAAAGCACTCATCCACCCCACTCCGCACTTCGTGCGTCGCGGATGGGTCTGCCAGGGAAACCGTGGTTTGCCTGGGAAGGTCTCGTTGCCTGCGAAGCCGTGGTTTGCCTGCGAAGCCGTGGTTTGCTGAGGTGCAACAGGAAAATAATATTAGGTATCCTGTGGAGATTGCACAAGGTGTTGTGCCCTGCGGCGGGGCGCGCAGCGCGACGCTGGAACGGATGAGTGCTTTGTCACTAGAGGATGTGTTGCGAGGGCACGTCTCGTCTTGGGCCGTTTCCGGTTCAAGAGAGAGATGACTCGCTAAAAGCTGGCGGTGTGAGCCCGCTTTCTTTGCTTACTTTCTTTGCGGCGGCAAAGAAAGTGAGTGCTGCCCCGCACAGGGGCGAAGCTAATAGACCGAAAACAAAGCAAGGAAAGGCCAACACCGCAGGAACAGCAACAAACCAAGGTGCCGCAGGCAACAAGCCCAATAACACAACAAAAACCAAACAGACCAAAACCACAAAAAAACCACCAGACAAAAGCCAGCGCAGCTCTAACTTCTTTGGAAAAAAACATGCCCCAAACTTCACTAAAAGACCCATCGCTATTCAAAACGAAGGCCTACATTGCAGGCCAATGGCAAAATTCGGATGACGAAACAACCTTTGAAGTCCGAAACCCGGCCACCGGCGAAACCCTCGGCAAAATCCCCCGAATGGGCCCATCCGAAACTCGCCGTGCGATCGATGCCGCCAACGCCGCCTGGCCAGAATGGCGCAAAAAGACCGCCAAGCAACGTTCGACCATCCTCCGTGCCTGGCACGACCTGATGCTCGAAAACGCCGACGACCTCGCGCTGATACTCACCACCGAGCAAGGCAAACCCCTCTCCGAAGCCAAAGGCGAAATCCTCTACGCCGCCTCCTTCCTCGAATGGTTCGCCGAAGAAGCCAAACGCGTTTACGGCGATACCATCCCCACGCCGGCATCCGATAAACGCATCGTCGTCACCAAAGAACCCATCGGCGTCTGCGCAGCCGTCACCCCGTGGAACTTCCCCGCGGCGATGATTACCCGCAAAGTCGGCCCCGCTCTCGCCGCCGGTTGCCCCATCGTCGTCAAACCCGCCGAAGCCACGCCATTCTCCGCACTCGCGCTCGCCGTGCTAGCCGAACGCGCCGGTGTGCCCGCCGGTATCTTCAGCGTCGTCACCGGTGACCCGAAAGCCATCGGCAGCGAAATGACCAGCAACCCGATCGTGCGCAAACTGTCGTTCACGGGTTCGACCGCCGTCGGCCGTCTCCTGATGGCGCAATGCGCACCCACCGTCAAGAAAGTCTCCCTCGAACTCGGCGGCAACGCGCCCTTCATCGTCTTCGAAGACGCCGATCTCGACGCCGCCGTCGCCGGTGCCATCGCCTCCAAGTATCGCAATAGCGGCCAGACCTGCGTCTGCACCAATCGCTTCTATGTGCATGACAAGGTCTACGATGCCTTCACCGCCAAACTGCGCGATGCCGTCGAACAGCTGAAGGTCGGCCGCGGCACCGATGATGGCGTCACCCAAGGCCCGCTCATCAACGAAGCCGCCGTGCTCAAGGTCGAGTCTCATATCGAAGACGCACTCGCCAAGGGTGCGCGCCTCGTCACCGGCGGCAAGCGTCACGCGCTCGGTCATGGCTTCTTCGAGCCCACCGTGCTCGCCGACGTCACGCCCGCCATGAAGATCGCGCGCGACGAAACCTTCGGCCCGCTCGCGCCGCTGTTCCGCTTCTCATCGGACGAGGAAGTGATCGCGCTCGCCAACGATACCGAGTTCGGCCTCGCGTCCTACTTCTACAGCCGCGATATCGGCCGCGTGTGGCGCGTCGCCGAAGCACTCGAATACGGCATGGTCGGCATCAACACCGGACTCATCTCCAATGAAGTCGCCCCATTCGGCGGCGTCAAGCAGTCCGGTCTCGGCCGCGAGGGCTCGCACTACGGTATCGACGACTATGTCGTCATCAAGTATCTGTGCATGGGCGGCGTCTGACGTAACACGATCTCGCCGGTCACGCGGGACACACCGCGTGACCGGCGCCTCGAAGGTCCGCTTCGGCGCGATGCCGCGTGCTGCCCGTATGTGCTTCCATCTACGTTTTTAGCGATCCGCTAACGCTTAGTACTCCAAGCGACGGCGGCGCAATACCGCGCATCACGTCAGAACGGATAATGGCGTGGGGTCGTCTGCACCGTGATCCAGCGCAGATCGGTGAATTCGGCGATTCCCGCCTGACCGCCGAAGCGTCCGAAGCCACTGTTCTTCACCCCGCCAAACGGCATCTGCGCTTCGTCATGCACGGTCGGGCCGTTGACATGGCAGATGCCCGATTCGATGCGTCTCGCGAGATTCATTGCGCGCGCCACGTCGCGGCTGAAAACGGCAGACGACAAACCGTATTCGTTGTCGTTCGCGCTGGCTAGCGCCGCTTCTTCGCCGTCGACCCGCACGATACCCTTCACCGCTCCAAACGATTCCTCCGCATAAATCCGCATGGCGGGCGTAACGTGATCCAGCAGCGTTGCCGGCATCAGCGTGCTATCGGCCATACCGCCGCACACCCGTGTCGCGCCTTTGGCCAACGCGTCGTCGATCAGCGCGTTGCAGCGCTCGACCGTGCTCATATCGACAACCGAGCCGAGTACCACCGGACCCGTGCGCGGATCGCCCAGCGGCAAGCCTCGCGCCTTGACGGCCAGTTGCGCCACGAACGCATCGGCAATGCGCTCGTCGACGATGGTGCGCTCGGTCGACATGCAGATCTGCCCCGAGTTGGCGAATGCGCCGAAGGCCGCGGCGTTGACCGCCGCGTCAAGATCCGCATCGTCGAGGACAATCAAGGGTGCCTTGCCGCCCAGTTCGAGCACGGCCGGCTTCAAATAACGCGCGCACGTCGCAGCGATAATCCTGCCGACGTGCGTCGAGCCCGTGAAGTTGACGCGCCGTACCTTAGGATGCGCAATCATTGCCTCGACCACGGCCCCTGCATCAGCGGGAGCATTCGTCACGAAGTTAACCACGCCCTTCGGCAAGCCGCCTTCCTGCAGCACTTCGACAATCAATCCGTGGGTGGCGGGACAGACTTCTGAACCTTTGAGCACCACCGTGTTACCGCATGCCAGCGGCAACGCGATTGCGCGTACTGCGAGGATCACCGGCGCATTCCACGGCGCCATTGCCGAGCACCACGCCCGCCGCCTGACGCACTCCCATCGCGAGGCTGCCCGGTACGTCCGAGGGAATCACTTCGCCGCTGATCTGCGTCGTCAGCGCGGCGGCTTCGAGCAGACCGCCTGCGGCGAGGTGCACATTGAAACCCGCCCACATTCCGGAGGCGCCGGTTTCCGCGGCCATCGTCCTGGCAAAATCTTCGCCGCGCGCTTCGAGCGCGTGCGCGGCTTTCATCAGCAGTGCGCGGCGCTCGCCGGGCCCCATCGCCGACCAGGCGGGAAAAGCCGCAGCGGCCGCGTCGACGGCCGCAACGGCATCAGCCACAGTCGCGGCCGGCGCACGTGTCGCGACCTCGCCGTCGAGGGGATTGCGGCGTTCGAACGTGGCGCCGTTACTCGCCTGAACCTGGGCGCCGTTGATCAGCATCGAAATGGACTGCATCGTTTTGTCTCCTTTGGAACGTGCTCGCTCGCCGGCGGCTACGCGGCCGCAGGACAGTCCTCCGCATTGTGCATCAAGCTGTTGCGAAAGCGCGGCACGCCTCTAAGCTTCGCGCCGCGCCTCCTGTCGACGCAGCGAGTCGATGAATTGCTCAGGAGTCCACGATTCCCGGAGCGCACGCCGGAAGCGTTCTTGCTGGCTCTCGGGCGCAAGGCCGCCGACTGGCGGGTCGAGGTCGAGATTGGTGGGAAATGGATAGCCCTCGGCACATGATGCGATCACGGCATCGACCTCGACCGCCGTCATCTGCCGTGAGTCGAGTGCCTGCTGCAGCACCGGATACACCGCCTCGCACATCCCTGCCCGATTCAACGACTCCATCGCACGGCCATAGGCCGATGAAATCTGCAACAGATTGGCCATACGCTGGATCGACGCGGTCTGGTTCGAACCGGCAGCATGAAACAGCGCCGGGTTGAAGAAAAGCGCGTCGCCTTTCTTCAGAGCCAGTTGCACATAGTGGCTTTCGAAGTGCGCGCGGAAATCCTCGCGACGCCAGGCAAGATAGCCTGCGGCGTATCGCTGCGAAAACGGTAACAGTTTGGTCGGCCCGCTCTCGACGGGCATATCGCTGTGCACGACCGCGCCCTGCAGCGTAAGAAACGGCGACATCGTATGGACGTGCGCCGGGTATCGTTCGGCCTGAGCCGCGCTTTGAAAGCCGAGGTGATAATCCCGGTGTGCCTGCTGCGCGGCCCCGCCCGGCCGGACCACGTTGACCTGCGAGGTAACCTGAAAGTACGGGCCCAGCCATGCCTCGGCTGCAGCGACCAGGGCGGCATTGGCGTAATAGCGGGCGAACACGGCGGGGGCGCGCAGGCACAACTTCTCCTGCGCGTTCCAGATCCGGCTATTGGCGCCGGGCTTGGCGAAATGGTCGCCCACAGCGGTGCCGGCTTCCCGTTCGTCACGAATGATGGCTTCGAAAACCTGCGTCGCTTCGTCGATCGGCGTGGTATCCGCGAAGGCATTCGCCAACACCAGAACGCCCGCGCCATGGTTCAGCACCTGCGCCCACTCGGTCTGCAGATCAAGGCGGCGGGGCGGGTCGTTGAGGTCGTGATCGAGTTCGCGGCAATCGTAGACCGGAATGTGCTGACGTATTTCGGTGGCAAACCGCAGATTCCCATCTTCCGGGCGCGCCTGCAAAACAGCCAGGAAATCATCGAGCGAACAATCCTGCTCACGATACCAGTTGTCCCGTCTTGCGCTTGCGCCAATGTCGTTGTGGTTCATGGTGTCTCCGCCTCCGTCAGTACGCCAAGCATAACGCTTTGCTGAGGTCCCGCGGTGCCATGAAACACATCAAAAACGCATCAAATGGAGTGCGTTTGGCATGGGCGCGCTCTTGTGGGTGCAAGTTCCATCACACGTTGATCACAGTGAGTGAAGCGAAGCGCAACTCCGAGAGGGCGACTGATCGTAGGAAGGAGGCATGTCGGGCGAGCACAGTCACAAACGGTTAATCTGCATGGTCAGCCAGATCATCGACAATAATCATCACATTGCTCGCGTCTCATAGGCTGGACGAGACAGATAGTGGCCGGGTGCGCCGCTTCAACCGTATGACTGCAGCCGCCCAAATTCAGATATTGAGCATCCCAAAGTAAACACACGTGAGAATCCGCATGATGCAAATCACACAACCTGAAGACGCGCTTCACGCGTTTGAGGTCGCCTGGAATTGCCACGACATGGCATCCCTCGGTGCGCTGTTCCACGAGGATGCGACCTTCGTGAATCGGTTCGGTCACTACGTGCGCGGTGTCGAGGCAATTATCAAGCTGCATGCGCCCATCCACGCAACCATCTACAGCGATTCCATCTTGAAGAATGAGCTAATCGACGTAGTTGCGATCTGCGACGACGCGGCTGTCCTGCATTTCTGGAGCCGGCTCACGGTCGGCGCGGCTCATCCGGCGGGACCACACGCTGTCGATACGCTTATCCTTGCCGTGCTGACCCGGCAGGTTGGTGAATGGCGAATCAAGGCACTCGAAAACGTCACCCTGACGAATCCACGCACCGGAGAAGCCATGTTGAGAGACCTCGGGCCTTGATCGAACAGTAGAATTATTTGCGCACTCTCGAGGGCGCAGGAAGAAGTATCAGTACAAGGAAGACTCATCGTCGGAGTTCCCGCGCGCGCCGTGCGTCAGGATGCCGGGTTGACTCAGCGTGCTTTACTGCTGTTCCTGAACAAGCATCTTGAACACAGTGTCACAGGCGGCTCTCCATGCCGTGTAGCCACCCTGTTGCGCCAATGCTTCGAGTCCTGCGGCTGTGTAGGTTCCCGGCGTTGCGATGGAACGTCCCAGCTCGTCGATCGGTGTCGCTGCCTTGTGCCGCGAATAAGCAACGCAGTCTTCGACACTGCTGAACACCAGCGCTCGTGCCTGTTCCGATGACACGCCCTTCTCGGTCATCCATTGTTGGAGTTCGTGAACCAGGAAGTAGAACCATCCGTTCATACACGCACTGACGGTTGCCAGTTCGAATTCGCGCTCCGTCGCTAGCAGCACGACGGTTCCCAGCGGAGCGAGCAACTGCGCTGCCAGCGAGGCAGCGGGATAGACCGCAACTGTCGAACGATTGATCTCGGATGCGTAAGACAGCATGGCCCGGCTACAGTCGCGTTCGCCAAATAGTCGACGCAAATCCGCCGTCGAAACGCCACCCGCGACAGAGATCAATGGCTGGGACGGTTTCAAGGTGACCTGCTGTGCGAGCTCCACGAGATGTGCCGGACGTACGCCGATGAGCACGACATCCGCAGCCTCCACGACGTCCTGGTTGCTCGACATTGCGGTGCATTGGAGATCGCTTGCAAGCGCAGCGGCCTTGTCGTGATTCCTCGGCGAGAGAAAGATTTGCGTGGCGACGCTACCGCTACGACTCAAGCCTCGAATCATCTTGTCGGTGAGATCTCCCACGCCGAGAACGCCGAGCTTGATCATGGTTTTCGCAACTCCAGCCAAAGCGGGCGCGACATGGCGACACGATTGCCTGTTCGAACCCGGTTGAATAACCCTTCCCTAGCGCGACGGGCGAAGCAGCAGAACACCCACTCGCTGATGCCCGAGCTTCGCTATCAGGACGCACCCAGATTGCGCCGGGCGAAGAACCGCTGTAGCTCTCGCTCCTCAGGCCGCACGCTGGTAAACACCTCGACATATTCGGCGATCCGCGACATGCGCACCGCCATATCTTCATTGGGCTGAGTCGACACGTAGCCCAGTTGCGTGAAATACATGGCGCGCGCGCGGACATCGGCCGCAAGCGGTGCGTAGTCGAAGCGCCTGAACAGGTCGGTTAGCGCGGCGACCCGTCGCTCGTCGTCGTCGGCCGCCTCGCGAGCGATGTCCGGCGACTGCTGGGCCCAACTCCGGATGGCAGCTTCGAACCGCGCGTCGAACAGCGTGTCGTCGAACCAGCAGTCGAAAACGTTCAGTACCGCTTCGCATACGCTGTCCGCATACGCCTCGGCCCGCTTGATCCAGTTGCCGGTGTTGGTTGATTTCCAGCGGCTCAGCAGCGCGGCCAACAATTCTTCGCGGTCAGTGAAGAACCAGTAAAAACTGGTTCTGGACAGATTGAGCTTCTTTGCCAGAGGCAGAATGCGAACCGATTCCACGCCTCCTTCCAGTAGGCTCTCATAGGCGGCATCGAGCCACATCTCAACCGAGCCGCGTACGGCGTCGACGGTTTGGTCCATGAGAAAGATTTCCTTTTTGCGAGTCCGGCGTAGGCGCGAGCCATACGGAATTGTGCCGCGATCACGCGCTGCCCGCGCTACCTGGCGCTTCCATGTGCAAAGTGTACATCAATGTCTACCCACTTGACACCTGTGTACAGTGGTTTTAATCTTCAGTTACCCCCTGCAGTCTGGATGTCCCCCACCCGCGACAAGAGGCACTTTCATGTCTACTGATCCGCTGCTTCAGCCTTACACGGTCAAGCACCTCACTTTCCGCAATCGAATCATGACGACATCGCATGAGCCCGCGTACGCCGAGGACGGTATGCCCAAGGAGGCTTACCGTGCCTATCACGTCGAGCGGGCGAAGGCCGGCATCGCGCTGACGATGACGGCCGGATCGGCGGCCGTCTCGAAGGACAGCCCACCGGTTTTCAACAACATCCTGGCCTACAAGGATGAAGTCGTTCCCTGGATGAAGGATCTGGTCGACGAATGTCACGAGCACGGCGCGAAGGTCATGATCCAGCTCACGCACCTCGGGCGGCGCACCCGCTGGGACAAGGGAGACTGGCTGCCCGCCGTGTCGCCGTCGCATGCACGCGAGCCTGCGCACCGGGCTTTTCCAAAGAAGATCGAGGACTGGGATATCGACCGCATCATCCGCGATTTCGCCGATGCGGCTGAGCGTATGAAGGCCGCCGGGCTCGACGGCCTCGAAATCGAATCGTACGGTCACCTGATGGATCAGTTCTGGTCGCCTCTCACCAACACCCTCGATTCGCCCTATGGTGGTTCGCTCGACAACCGTCTGCGCTTCACGTTCGACGTCTTGCGCGCAATCCGCGAGCGGGTCGGCGATCGCTTCCTGCTCGGACTTCGCTATACCGCTGACGAAATGATCGCAGGCGGCATTACCAAAGCAGAAGGCATCGAGATTTCCAAGCGCCTGGCGAAAAGTGGTCTGGTGGATTATCTGAATGTGATTCGCGGTCACCTCGAGACCGATGCAGGGCTCACCGACATCATCCCAATCATGGGCATGAAAAGCGCGCCTCATCTGGATTTCGCCGGTGAGATCCGGGAGGCGACGGGCTTCCCCACCTTTCACGCAGCGCGCATCCAGGACGTGGCGACAGCACGCTACGCCATCGAGTCGCGCAAGATCGACATGGTCGGCATGACCCGGGCACACATGACCGATCCGCATATCGTCAGGAAGATCATCGAGCGCCGCGAAGACGATATCCGGCCGTGTGTAGGCGCGAACTACTGTCTCGACCGCATTTATCAGGGCGGCGCGGCTTACTGTATCCACAATGCCGCGACCGGGCGCGAGCTGACCATGCCTCATACGATTGCGCCGGCCAGCACGAAGCGCAAGATCGTCATCGTGGGAGCCGGACCCGCGGGCCTGGAGGCAGCCCGGGTTGCAGGAGAGCGTGGCCACGACGTCCATGTGCTCGAAGCGATGAACGACCCCGGCGGCCAGATTCGCCTGACTGCACAGAGCGAGCGTCGGAAAGAGATGATGGGCATCATCGACTGGCGCATGTCGCAGTGTGAACGGCTCGGCGTGCGATTCTCCTTCAACACGTGGGCCGATGCCGATACCGTGAGGGCGGAAAACCCCGATGTCGTGATCGTCGCGACAGGCGGCATGCCGCACACGGACGTCCTGAGCGAAGGCAACGAACATGTCGTCTCTTCGTGGGACATCATTTCAGGGGATATCAAGCCTGGCGCGAACGTCCTGATCTTCGACGACGCGGGCGATCATGCCGCGCTGCAAGCGGCCGAAACAGTCGCCCAGGCGGGCGGCCGCGTCGAGGTCATGACGCCGGATCGCGCCTTCTCGCCCGAGGTCATGAGCATGAACCTCGTGCCGTATATGCGCACCCTGCAAAAGCTGAAGACGACGTTCACGGTGACCTACCGGCTAGAAGCCGTGCGCCGCGAAGGCCAGGAACTGGTCGCTGTGATTGGAAGCGATTACGGCGGTGTCCGCAACGAACAACGTCACGATCAGATCATCGTCAACCACGGAACGATTCCGATGGACGAGTTGTACTTCGATCTGAAACCCCTCTCCAGGAACCTGGGCGCCGTGAACTACGACGATCTGATCGACGGTAAGGCACAAGCCGAAGAGAAGAATCCCGATGGACTCTTTCAGCTTTTCAGAATCGGCGACGCCGTGTCGGCGCGAAACACGCATGCGGCCATTTACGACGCACTGCGGCTCGTCAAAGATCTTTGACGGGGACGCGCGCTCAGTCTGAGCGAGATGAAAGCGGCGAACGATCGCACGGTCTTCGCCGTTTTTCAGTGCGCGTGATCCGCGCTCATGTATGAAGTGGATGCTGCATGAGTCTGCGTCAGGAACGCGGGTAAACATTATTTTTGTCGCGTTGACAGTTGGTTCCAGATGGTACTAATCTGAAATTGCCTTGGATGCCTTCTTTCGCGCGTTCGCAGTTCCCCACAACCGCAGAACGTTAAGGAGCCGAAATGAGCACTGCCAATCGAATCGCCGATCTCCCTCTTCGGGGATCAGGATCGCAGCCTGCCTACCGGACCGATGACGCGGTTCTCGGCTATCGGGCTGGGACGATCGATGCTGCATTGATTCGCGAGTTCGAGGCAATAGACCGCAAGTCGATGCGGGCGTTCCGGCTAGCACGCCTGCGCGATCAACTCCGTGCTCACGACTATGCCGGCATGCTGCTAGCCGATCCGCTCAACATCCGTTACGCCACCGATACGAATAATCTGGGCCTGTGGGTCATGCATTCTCCCAGCCGCTATGTGTTCGTCGCGACTGACGGACCGGTGATCCTGTTCGACTTCACGAGTAGCCGGCACAACAGCGAAGGGATCGAATCGATCGACGAAATCCGTCCGGCCACGCCGTGGATCTATTTCCTCGCGGGCCCCCGGGTCGAGGAAAAAGCCGAGCTGTGGGCGAAGGAAGTGGCGGATATCGTCCACACGTATGGGTCTGGGAACCGCCGGCTCGCAGTCGATCGCTGTGACCCCTGGGGCGCAGAGCGGCTCACACGCCTTGGAATAGCGCTTTTCGATGCGCAGCCTTTGACCGAACAGGCGCGCGTCATCAAGGGACCGGAAGAGATCGAACAACATCGCGTGTCGATGGGCGTGTGCGATCTGGGCATCGCAAGAATGCGCGAAGCGCTCACACCGGGCATCACTGAAAATCAGCTCTGGAGCGTGTTTCACGCAACCAACATCGCACATGGAGGCGAGTACGCGGAGTCCCGCTTGCTCACGTCGGGCCAACGCACCAACCCGTGGTTTCAGGACACATCGAATCGGGTGATCGAGGCTGGCGATATGGTCGCCTTCGATACGGATATGGTCGGACCGGGCGGCTCGCTGTCGGATATCTCGCGCAGTTTCATCTGTCCGGGAAAAGCCGTGACCGGGAACCAGCGCGATCTGCTCGGCTTTGCGGCCGACCAGATTGCGCACAACGTCGGTCTGCTGAAAGCCGGCATGTCGTTCCGGGAATTTGCCGAACGGTGCTGGCCGGTACGAGATCAATACGTCCACAACCGCTACATGATGATGCTGCACGGCGTCGGACTGGTGGACGAATATCCCAGCGTGGCGTACGCGGTCGATTTCGACGCGTGGGGATATGACGGCGTGTTTCAGGAAAACATGATCGTATCGGTCGAGAGCTACATTGGCGCACAAGGCGGCAAAGAAGGCGTGAAACTCGAAGAGCAGGTTCTGATCACTCCGACGGGTGCCGTCGTTCTTTCACGCTGCCCGCTTTTGAACGATCTGAATCTCTGAGTCCAGACGATGCGCGCGAACCGACTCCCGTTGTTGATCGACTCCGATGCAGTGCTAAGCGTGACACCCTCCGCGCAAATGGTGGACGCGTTAGCCAGAGGACATCTGCAGCACCACATTCCCGCGGCGCGGGTCCATGCCCGGATGAGCCGGACATCCAGGCCGGACGCCGAAGCACTGGTTTGGGTCGGTGCGCGGATGGACGGCGGCTTGGGCATGAAGTTCGTGACCGTCTCGCCCGACAACAAGGATCGATCGGGAAGCGAAGCGGACACGATTCATTCGGCAATCATGCTGTGCGATGCCGCTGATGCAAGTATCAAGTGCTTTATCGTAGGCAATAGTTTCACGCGTTTCAAAACGGCCGCGGACTCGGCACTTGCCGCACGATTCCTTGCGCCGCGCAAACCTGAGCGATTGCTGATGATCGGGGCCGGCTCGCAGGCACCGGTTCATCTGAAAGTCATGTGCGACGAATTTCCTTCGCTGCAGCGAGTCGAGGTCTGGAACCGCGATCAGGGGCGCGCAGCATCGCTCGTCGACCGGCTCGCGCTGTCAGCCGAAGTCCGGCTTTGCGAAGCGCTGGAACGCAGCGTACGCCAAGCGGACATCATCGTCTGCGCGACCGGTGCAACCGAACCGCTGCTCAAAGGCGAGTGGCTGACACCCGGAACCCACGTGGATCTGGTGGGCGGCTATACACCGCACATGCGCGAAGCCGACGACGCGGCCGTGCTCAAGGCAAGCGTCTACGTGGACCATCGCGCGCTCGTGATGGAAAACTGCGGCGACATCGTTCAGCCACTCGAGGCGGGCGTGATAGAAGCTTCGCACATCCGTGGAGACCTGTTCGATCTCTGTGGACACACCGTTGAAGGGCGTCGAGGCGAACACGAAATCACGCTGTTCAAGAGCGGCGGCGGCGGCCATCTGGACCTGATGTTCGCCGAATGGATGTTTGCGAGTTTGCATCCGGACGCCCAACCTGTTGCCCGATAGCACACGTAGGGATGGAGCACGACATGGAATTGAACACCAAAGGCACGGCTCTCGCGGAGAAAGATGCGGACAGCGACGGCGACGCGCAATCGCTAGCCGACGATGTATTCGACAAGGTCGTGCGCAAGGGGCCGCTCAGCGATATGTGGCGCCTGACGTTGTGGGCGAACTGCTACTGCGAGCCCATATTCGCGGTGATGTCGCAGGAGTTCGACGTTGGACGGGACGAATTCAACGTACTAAGTTGCCTCGCGTCGTATGGATCGATGGTTGCCAAGAATATCTGCGATGTGACGGGGCGTCCGAAGAACAGCATCAGCCGGGCCGTGAACGGTCTCGTTGCACGCAAGATGATCAAGAGAAAGACCAATGCTCACGATCGCCGGGAGAGCCTGCTCATCCTCAACGAAGAGGGGCGGCGCCTTTACGCGAAAGTGAAGCCGGTCGCGGTGGATCGCCAGACGCTGATGCTGAAGGCGCTGAGCGATCAGGAAAGGACCATGCTGGACAGAATCCTCGACAAGTTGATGAGTTCAAGGCACGAATGGTGACTCACGACGCGTAACGGTTGGTCGGTGTTCGGTGAATCGTTCGATCAAAAGCAGCTTTTGGAACGGGTTGACGGAGAGAGCCTCATGAACAGCATCACATCCCCCTTTCTTGAATCAGGACCCGCTCCGGATCGCACTTCGAAATCCGGAGCGCCGATGTTATGCGTCGATCGTGTTGGCAAGGTATTCGGGGCACACCGCGTTCTCGAGGACGTCAGTTTCCAGATGCAAACCGGCGAAGTGATCGCCATCATCGGGCCGAGCGGGTCCGGGAAGAGCACGCTGCTGCGCTGTATCAACCAGCTGGAACCGCCCACGGAAGGCCGGGTCACGATTGACGACGTGACAATCGAAGCCGGGCATGCGCCGTCCCGTCGCGAGCTGGTGACGTTACGTCGACGCATCGGCATGGTGTTCCAGTCGTTCAATCTGTTTCCGCATCTTTCCGTTCTGCGAAATGTCAGCCTCGCCCAGGAAAGGACCATGGGCCGCAGCCGCAAGGAAGCGGACGAGCGCTCCCTCGAACTGCTGGACAGGGTCGGCCTCGCGAACAAGGCGTCACAGTTTCCCGCGCGGTGCTCGGGAGGCCAGCAACAACGGATTGCGATCGCGCGCGCCTTGGCACTCGAACCGGAGATCATGCTCTTCGACGAACCGACATCCGCGCTCGACCCGGAACTTGGACTCGAAGTGCTGACCGTGATGAAAGAACTGGCGACCTCGGGCATGACCATGATTGTCGTAACTCACGAGATGCACTTTGCCGAGAGCGTGTCCGACCGGGTCATCATCATGGCCGACGGTCGGATTCTCGAGCAGGGTGAGAGTGAAGAGGTCATGCGCCGTCCCAGGACAGAGCGGGCCGCCAAATTTCTCAGTGCCGTGAGGGACAGATAATGATGATCGATCTTTCAGCGATCCTGAAGGGCGTCCCCTGGACTATCGCGTTGACGCTTTCAACCTTTGCCCTTGGATCGATTCTCGGCCTGCCGCTGTGTGCGATGCGGCTTTCCAGAAATTTCGTGCTGCGCGGCGTGGCGACCGCAATCGTGGTGGTGTGCCGCTCGATTCCTCCGATCGTCTGGCTGTTCTTCGTGTTTTTCGGCATCGGCAACGACCTGTTTTCGATGAGCCCGTTTGTCGCGGCGGCGCTCGGCCTTGGCGTGGTGACGGCGGCCAATATGTCCGAGATTTATCGCGGTGCGCTCACCGCCATTCATCCCGGGCAATACGAGGCCGCGAAGGTCCTCAACCTGACACGCGCCCAGCAGTTCCGCGACGTCGTGTTTCCGCAGTTGATCCGGATCGCGATGCCGACCGCGGCCACCTATCTGATTGGACTGCTCAAGGATTCTGCGGTGGCCTCGACGATTGGCGTCGGCGAACTGGCATTTCAGGCGTATCACGTGTCCCAGGCAACCTTCCAGGGACTGAGTGTTTATGGCGCCGCCGCGGTGTTGTACATCGCCTTGAGTCTTCCGGTCGCATGGGCTTCACGTTGGGCAGACGTTCACCTTCGTTCAAGGGTGTCACGATGAACCATCTCCTCGAACAATGGAAAGGCTGGCTACCCGATCTTCTCGACGGTTATCGGATTTCGCTGGAAGTCACGGCGGTCACCCTGGCGGTCGGCATTCCGTTAGGATTGCTACTGGCACTGATGGTGTCCACGCATTCGCGTCCGATTCGTACCTTCGCACTGGTTTTTGTAGAAGTGGGACGGGGTGCGCCCGCGCTGATCCTGCTGCAATTCTTCTATTTCGGCTTGCCTGCCGCAGGGTTGACGTTGAGTTCATTCGCTTCCGCCTGCGTCGCACTGGCGTGCTGCACCGGCGCCTATACGAGTGAAATGATCCGTGCCGGTTTCGAGGCCGTGCCGTATGGGCAGAAGGAAGCGGCGCTCGTCATCGGTCTGAACGGCCCTGACGCATTGCGCTACGTCATCATTCCCCAAGGCATGCGGGTGGCGTTGCCGTCGTTGCTTGGCTTCTCGATCATGATGCTTCAGGCGACTTCGCTCTGTTTCACGATCGCCCTTCCTGAACTGGTCAGCAGAGCGTCGAATATCGGCTCATCGACATTCGAGTACATGCCCGTGCTGATACTCGCCGGCTTGCTGTTTGCCGTCATCTGCGTCCCCTCGACGTTAGCGGTGTCTGCGCTGGAGCGCAGGCTAGGACGGCATGCGGTTCGATAGTGCATTGGTATTTTCACCCTGATTTGCACCTGCCATTCAATTTGCCACGTGAGGATAGACCATGAAAACGTCGTTGAAGCGTCTTGCTGTGCTTTTCTACACCGTGTCACTGATGGGCTTTGCGACTGGCGCGCAGGCGGCGGGGAGCTGTACGCCGGCGCACAAGTTCCCGACCATCACTCCGGGCACGCTATCCGTCGCAACCTGGGACTTTCCGCCCTACTCCATTCCGGTCAGCGCCAACGAGGTCAATGGGGTTGACGGTGCGATCCTCAGGCTCATCGCGGCCAAAGAGTGCCTGACGCTCTCGTTCGCGAACGTCGATGCTGCCGCCGTCATTCAGTCGGTGGTCTCGGGTAAAGCCGACATTGGCATGGGTGACTGGTATCGCACCGCGGATCGGGCCAAGGTACTCGGGTTAGCCGCTCCGATGTACCTTGATCAGATGGGCGTGATCTCGGGCTCGGGCATCGATACGGTGGCCGGCATGCAGGGTAAGCGCGTCGGCGCCGTCGCAGGGTATCTGTGGACGGGCGATTTGCAAAAGGTGTTTGGAAGCAGCCTGACCATCTACCCGAATCCCGTGGCGATGGCGCAGGATCTGGCGGCCGGACGTATTGACGTCGGGACGGACAGCTATGCGGTAGCCGTCTATGACCAGAAGAAGGGAGGCTACAAGTCGATGAAAATCGGCGTCGTCAAGCCTGACCCGCGCGTGCCCGCTACGATTCAGCCGGGCCAGACTGCATTTCCGTTCACCAAGACAAACCAGGCCTTGGGAGACGCGCTGTCCGCCGATATCGAGGCACTTCATCAGTCCGGCGACATTGCCCGTATTCTGAAAGAGCATGGACTGGATCCGAACGCTGAAAAGGTCGGCGCACCGCGCATGGTCCAGTAGTACCAGGCGGAGGTACGCCCATGACCGAGGCTCATATGCCCTTCAATGAGGACACGGCCGGATCGTCGTTTGTCGATCCGGCCCAGCTACCGTGGCAGCCATCGGATACGCCGGGGTTCGATATCGTGACCTTGTTCTGCAATAAGAACACCGGCGAATCGACGGTTCTGATGAAAGTGGCACCCGGTGCGTTTGCCGATGTCCACGCTCACGAGATGCTGGAGGAGATCTACGTTCTCGAAGGGGAATTCGCAGATCAGACGCAGCGCTATGCGAAGGGGCACAACTGCATCAGGGAGGCCGGTGCTTTGCATACCGCGACGTCGCTAACCGGTTGCCTGGTGCTGTTGGTGTACCGGCTGCCAAAAACCGTGACGACGTTGGACGTTCCCGCGTGAGCCAATGAGCGATAACAGAGGGTTCGCGGGAAAATTACTGTCTTCCCCTGGCCCGATCGGCTCCATGGTTGCTGCAACGGGGCTGTGGGCCATTTCGTTGATTGCGCCTTTGGTGCTGGCCGCCTATTCCCCAGTCGAGATTACTGCGGGGCGTTATTTGTCTTACGGAATCGTGTCCGCGGTGATCCTCTTCGCCCGGTACCGGCACCGGCGCCTCGGGCCAGCACGCTGGGCGCGTGCCGCCTTTTATGGCTTGTCCGGAAACGTTGCAGTTTCGATCCTCGTCAGCTTCGCGATCCAGAGCACCGGACCAGAGGTTGTCATTCCGATCATCGGGCTCTTGCCGATCAGCATCTCGGTGGCAGGCAGCAGGCATCTGCCTGCCGCGACGTGGCGTCGCCTTGCGCTCCCGTTCTTGCTGGTCACGGTGGGTCTGATCGTCGTACTGGCGGTGCAGTCGAGGGCGCTTGACGGGAACGCCAGGCTAACCTGGGCTGGCACGGCCGCGGCGCTGCTATCGGTGTGCATCTGGACGTGGTACGCGTTATCGAATGCGCGGTTCTTGCAGAACAATCCACCGGTGACGAGCGCACATTGGTCCTGTGCAGTGGGCGTCGCCACCTTGTTGTTCTGCCTGATGATGGTTATCGCACACCTGTGCGGCGACCGGGGTCCGGTCCTTGTTCGTCACATCCAGCAAGACTGGCCTTTGTTCGGGCTGGTCACGATGACGCTTGGCGTCGGAACGTCCTGGCTTGCCACGGCGCTGTTCAACCGCGCCTCACACGCCTTGCCCATGGGACTGGTTGGCCAACTCGTCATCCTCGAAACGCTATTCGGTATCCTATACATTTGTCTGTATAAGCACACGACACCCCCGCCGGCCCAGGCTGGCGGCATGTTGATTTCGATTGCTGGAATCTGGCTTTCCGCCAGGGTGCTCCTGAACACGCCAATGCGTGCCCGTGCGACGTAATTCTGCAGACCGTCGATTTGCATTTTTTCTTGTGCGGCACTTCACGTCGAGCTATTGTTTGCCTTTACCCTAGCCAGGAGACGGTCATGGGTTGCGCCGTGGTAAGTGTGCATTTCAACAGCAGACATCTGTTTCTCGACCTGTCCGACGGTCGCGCCGTGCGGTTTTCACTGGACAGGTTTCCCAGCCTGCAGACGGCCACCTCGGCGCAGCGTGCGCATTTCGCTATCTCCATGGACCGCCGGCGCCTGCTTTGGCCGGAAATCGGCGAGGAAATCGAGGTCTCCGCGCTGTTCTCACGGCGCCCCGCGCCCGCGCATCACTAGAGCTGCAGGCGCGGCGGCGAGCGATCGGTCCCCCGGTGGCACGTGAATCGGCGGACTGAAGCCACCTACAGGTCCAATACGAGGTCCGATTTGGGACGGCTGCAGCAAAGCAGGCGCAGACCCTTGTCGATTTCGCGTTGCCGTATTCCGCCGTTATGCTGCATATCGACGTCTCCCTCCAGAACCGCGGTCTTACAGGTCCCGCACAGGCCCTGCCCGCACGAAGACGGCACGGGCACGCCCGCTTTGCGCGCGGCAGCAAGGACCGTCCCGGTGCTGACCATCGTGAAGGTCTTGCCGGAACGGGCGAGTCGCACGCTGAACGAATCCCCACTTTCAAGCGTCGCGCCGCCGGACAACGCCGCAATGGCTGTGACGCCGCCTTCGGCACTGCTGGCGCTGATGTCGAAACTTTCCTGGTGATAGCGGGCCGGGTCGTGTCCGCCTTCGATCAGGAGTCCTCTGACCGATTTCATGTAGCCAGCGGGTCCGCAGGTGAATACTTCGCGCTCTCTGAAGTCCGGCACAACCTCCTCGAGTAACTCGAGTGAAAGTCTTCCCACCGGCCCTTTCCAGTCGCCCTCTCGGCCCACTGCCTCGCAGAGGTGAACAACCCTGAGCCGGTTCGCTGAAGCAGCGAGTCGAGACAATTCGCTGCGAAAGATGATGTCTTCCTGTGTTCTTGCGCTGTGCAAAAACACGACGTCACGATCGAGGCCCAGGTCGTGACCCGCGCGCGTCATTGACATGAGCGGTGTGATGCCTGAGCCCGCGGACAAGTACAGCGACCGCGTGGCTGGATGCGCCGACGGCGTAAACACGCCCGAAGGACCATACGCCTGCAGGGTGTCTCCTGGGCGAAAATTGTCATGCAGCCAGTTCGATACGGTCCCTCCCGGTACGCGCTTGACCGAGATGCACAAGGTGTACGGTCGCGTCGGCGGCGAAGAGATCGTGTAACACCGCGTGAGCGTCTGGCCCATGCAATCGACGGAAATCGTAATGAATTGCCCCGGCTCGAAGCTGAACGGAACGCCGTTTCCAACGCTAAACACGAAGGTTTTGACATCGTGTGTTTCGTCGATAGTGCGACAACAGACCAATGCCCTTTTCTCGGTGCTGGGCCATTGAGCCGCCGCGCGCTCCCACGTTGCTGCATCGCTCAGCGAATCCGCGAAAGCGCTCACCGAGGGCGCGTCGACAGGGCAGTCAGTCAGTATCATGGCGATCCACTCAGAGGCCGTGCGCGATCAACCTGGCCGCGTACCACTGCGAGAACAGTTCCAGATAGGCCTCCGTGAAGGGTGAAAACGGTCCCGGTATATAGGCAGGGTCCTGCGTGCCGCGGTAGTTGATTGAAACGAGCCTGGCGTCCTGAGTGTTCGTTGCAACCCATACTTCGGTCAGCTTGTTCAGGTCGTAATCGACACCTTCCACAGCGTCCTGATGGACCAGCCATTTCGTACGCACCAGCGTTTTGTCCGGTGCAAGCGGAATAATGTACGAAACGACCGCATGGTCGCTCATCACGTGGGTCCACGAATTGTGAGTCCACATATGCACGTCGCCGAGGTCGCGGCGCTGCATGTCGGCAAATAGCCGGGTGCTCGCGACCTTGGTGTCCATGGTTTGCGATTCACCGTTGCCCGCGATGACGAGACGCTGCGTCCGGAAACCCGTGACCGTCTCCGGCGCCAGTTTTTCAACTGCACTGCAGAGGAGTCCGTCCTGTTCCCAGCTCGAAACGCTCGCAGCATTGCGTGCATAGTAGGCGTCGAGCGCGAGCCGCGACTCTTCGCTCAAGTCCTGCGGGCAGAATCCAAAGTCTTCGGGAAGAAACGAGGCGGTCAGCTCGGGATGCGTTGCGCTGCAGTGATAGCATTCGCGGTTGTTTTCTATCACGAGTTTCCAGTTTCCGTTCTCGACGATTTCAGTCTCGTGCGCGATTTTGGAGTGCGTCAGGCTATAGGGCGCAAACCGGGGAGCCATCGTCTCTTCGAGAACGGCGATATCGTCGGGCGTATCGTCCGATAGACACACGAAAACATGCGTGCCCACGATACGTGTCTTCACCGGCATCAGGCTACGGCACGAGCGGTCGAAATCGGCGCCCATATGGGTGGTGTGCTTCAGGCTGCCGTCGAGGTCGTAGGTCCACTGGTGATAAGGACAGACGAGCATGCCAACCGTGGATTTGCCGGAGTCCTTGAGGCGCGCGCCCCGGTGTCTGCAAACGTTTCGGTAGGCCCGGATGTTCTCGTCGTCATCGCGAACGATGAGAATGGAAGCTTTCCCAATGTCCACGGTCGAGACGTCACCCGCTTCGGGCACGTCGGCAGTGACGCCGACGAGAATCCAGTGCTTGTGAAAAAACACCTCGACGTCCGTCTCGAACACGTCCTGGCGCCCAAACAGCTCACCGGGCATGCCGTGGCCTTGCTGGCGACCACGCAACAGTTCACCGTGTGTTTTGAGCTTTACGTCAGACATCGTGTGGCCCTCATGTTGGACTGGCGTTCTGCAGCCGAACCTCCGCTGTCAGTCCAGTATTGAAGAGCCGAAAAGGGGCGTCAACGTGCTTTATTCTCACTCTCGCATTACTACAGGTTATGCGAAGCATTGCTGACCGCTCCGCAGCCGCGTTGAATGCGGTGCCGGCGTCAGCTGGTCCCCACCTCTCCACGCAGCCAGTCGATCATACTGGCTGTGATCGGGGTGACCGCCCGACCATGAGGAATAACCGCAAAATACGCGTCGCTGACCTTGACGGACGTATCGGTGAGACGGACTAGTTCTCCCGCCTTGAGCAGATCGTGCAGCAACCTGTGCCAGCCGAGCGCAATGCCTTGCCCCTGAATCGCGGCCTGAATTGCGTCCGTGTAGAGACTGCATCGGAGTGCAAAGTTCAACCTGGGCGGTTGCACCCCCACTGCCTGAAACCATTCTTCCCAGTCCATCCAGCCCTCGGATGTCGAGTCAGATTCAATCAGCGATGCCTTCGCGATATCCATGAGCGATTGTGGAGAACCGTTGGCAAGCAGCCACGCAGGCGAGCAGACCGGAAAAACCTCCTCGTTGAACAGCAACGACGACTTTCCGTCTTGCCATTTCCCACTGCCGTAGCGGACAGCGATGTCCACCTCGTTATGGCGCAGATCCGCCGTGAACATCAGCGTGGTCAAACGCAGTTTCAGCCGGGGCTGCATGCGCTTGAGTGCGGGTAGTTGTGGCAACACACGAAAGTGTGAAAAGGCCGCAGTCGTTCCGAGCACCAGTTCCTGGTCTTCGCTTCCGCCCGAAATCCGGTCAAACGCGCCGGCAATCCGCTGCATCGATTCCGCCACCACGAGATACAGCGCCTCGCCTTCGCTCGTCAACTTGATGGCACGATGCAGGCGATGGAACAGGCGAACACCCAGCGCCTCTTCAAGGAACTTCACCTGCCTGCTCACGGCAGCCTGGGTGACGCCCAGTTCGTTCGCCGCCACCGTAAAGCTGCCGAGGCGAGCGACCGCCTCGAATTCAACCAGGGCCGTCATCGATGGGATGAGCCGTCTATATCCTTTGGCGCCTTCAGTGACCGTTTTCATCGCTTGGCTCTGGCTAGTGAAAAGGCTTGGGTTGGGACGTACCGGCCGAGACGAATTGCGTTCAGGCCGCAGCGACGACGTCGATACGCAACGCTTCACCGCCGCCCGCAATAGCGAGCAGAATATCGACGTTCGGATGGGCTCCCGGACGATTGCGCGCGTCGACCGTGTGTTCGGCGAACACCGCGAGGCCATGTTCGGCTGCTTTGGCGTCGAGCGTGCCGAAGCTTTGCTGCAGATACTGGTACACGGCCAGTGAACCCTGCTTGCCCGGCTTGTTTTCGATGCTGGCTACCACGGCACCGTTGCCGTCGATCAGATCGATGCGCGCGACGCCATCAATGGAAGGCAGTTGTGCGAGGTTGTCCTTGAATACGTTGCCTGGTTGAATCACTGTCAATACTCCGTCGGTTCGGTAAGTTGCATGGCGGGCCGTATTTTACCCTTCGATGGCTTCAGGGCGTGGCACTCGCGGCCCATCCAGCCGTCGAATTTATACCGCACGGCAAGCTGTTCCCGCGCCGCCAATCCGGCACCCACGCGACCTGCGCGCAAAAACCGTGCGCGCTATGTTGATCAGAACAAAAGACCACGCCAGTTGTTAGGTGCCACTCGCCTGAGATGGACCCCATTCTCTCTTGCCGCGTTGCCCGCGAGACATGTCAAACGCCGCCAACAAGCCATTTCCTGCCGAATTCAACGTCCTGGCACCGGCCTCGCGCGGCATCGCGCCGCGCCTGTGGCAACTCGCAGCGCTCGCTTGCGGCCTCATTATCCTGCTCGCCTCGGTGCTGGCCGGCCGTGCGTGCAGGTGGGACATCAGTTATCCGAATTACAGACCTACGTCACCTACGTGCGAGTGATCACGCTCGTCGAAGATGGGCGCCTGTACTGTTCATCCGCTCTCGGGACGGTTGACGTACCGCTCGCGCGCTATCGCAACCAGACGGGTGTGCCCGTCAGTGTCAAGCTTCTCTCCGTACACCGTTCCAGCCTGATACACCCGTCCTCGTCCTGTTCCATGCCACGAGCGACCGCCTGGGTGTCCTGTACATTATCGAAGGCGAATACATTACCGACCTGCTCGCCCATGGCGCGCGATACGGCGCCCAGCAGACCGTCCTGTCGATCAAAGGCGTAGGGCGCCTCACCGACCAGGGCAAGTTCATTGCCGCCAGCGAACCACTCCCCGCTGACGCGAGCCGCGTGGCGTCCAGCCTGCGGCCCTTCTCCATCGTCCTGTCCGCTTCACCGGCGTTCATCTCGCAGACGCGCTGGAAGTACGGTTTGCTGTTTGGTGGATTCGGGGTGCTGCTGAATGCGCTGCTGGCAACGCTTTATCTGCTCACGTTCGCGCCCCGCCGCCTGCTGCTCGCCGCCGTGCGGCGCGGCTTGCGGCAGGGCGAGCTGTACGTGGTCTATCAGCCGATCATCGACATGGCAAGCCGCGCGACGGTAGGCGTCGAAGCGCTGCTGCGCTGGCAACATCCGAAGTGGGGAGCGGTCAGCCCCGGTGTTCATGCCCGAGGTCGAATCCAGCCCGCTGCTCGCCGATGTCACACGTTTTGTGCTACGCACGGCGGCCGCTGAAATGAGTGTGCACATGCCGACCCGGCCATTTCGCATCGCGGTCAATATTGCACCACGCGACCTTGAACGCAGAGGCTTCGTGACGGAGGTGCTGGCGGTGAACGCTACGCTGCCCGAAGGAGTCAGCCTGGTGCTGGAACTCACCGAACGCTTTTTGCTGAGCAAAAGTCCCCGGGTCACGCAAATCTTCGAGACACTCAGAGCGCGCGGCATCCGTTTCGCCATCGACGACTTCGGCACGCAGCACAGCAACCTCGATTTGCTCAATCGCTTTCCATTCGACTTCGTCAAGATCGACAGGCAATTCGTGTCCCAAGTGGATACGGGCGGCGTCGAACTGATCAGGGGAATCGTGTCCGTCGCGCGACATTTCGGACTCCTCGTGATTACGGAGGGGGTAGAGACGGAAGCGCAGCATCAGGCACTGCGCGATGCGGACGTCCCGTTCAGCCAGGGTTATTTGTATCAGCGTCCGGTAGCGGCAAACGAACTCCCGGAGAAGCCTGTTCCCACCCTCTATGCGCATTCGTAACGATGTCGCGCGAACCGCTGCCGAGTGCGGTTCGCCTTCGCTGCAACACACTGCCGCCCCTTTTGAGTTTCAACGCTACTGCACCGTAATGGTCGCCTTCATGTTGGGATGAATGCCGCAGAAGATGTTGTACACCCCCGGCTTATCGAACTTGAACTGATAGGTTTCGTTCTGATCGAGCGCGGCGGAGCGGAACAGCCCCGAATCGTTGACCACCGTATGCGGTTCGCCGTCGAGATTCTTCCAGGTCACGGTCGACCCCGCTTTGACGGTGAGCGCCATCGGCGTGAACATGAAGTTCTTGATTACAACGGCATTCGGCTCATCCGCGCGAGCCACCTGCAAGTTCGCCGACGCCGCTACCAGCAGCATCGCACCGAGTTTGACAACGAACGCACGTCTCATCGCAGTACTAATCATGATGTTTTAACCTCTCTGGTGAATGGAATGTGTCGAATCAAACGAGCGTGGTGTCGTCCAGCGTCACCTTGAGCGGGTGGTGCATGATCTTGATGCTGGTCACGCCGAGCATCCGCGGTAGCTGATCGCTCGCCACCGTCAACGGCATGGGTCCTGGCCCGTTGCCGGCGGTCGGCTGCGGATAGGCGGTGGAACGCGCTGTATGAAAGGTGATATTGCCCTCCACCTTCGACACGATCTGATGGATATGGCCGTTCAACACGGTGACCGAGCCGAAGCGCTGCAGGTAGCTCATTGCCTGACCCGCATCGCCGGTGCCCCAGCCCCATGGCTCGTAGATGCTCCACATGGGCATATGCGCAAACACGACGATTGGCGTGCTCGACGAGCGGCCCTTCAGGTCGTTCTGGAGCCACGCAAGCTGATCGTCACCCAGGCCGCCCAGACCGTTCGGCTTGAAGTGCATCACGTTCACCAGCCCAATGAAGTGCACGCCGTTATGATCGAAGCTGTAGTAGCCGCGGTTATCCGACGCCTGACCGAAACGATTGAAGTATTCGGTGCCAGGGCCGTCGGTCACATCGTGCTCGCCTGGCACCGTATGCAATTCGGTGATATTCAGTCCCGACAGCAACTGCGCTGCGAGATCGAACTGCTCCGGTTTCGAAAGATGCGTGATGTCGCCCGTGTGAATCGTCAGCGCGGGCTTGATCGGCATGGCGTTGACGAATTCAATGGTCTGCTTGAGCGTGCCCGCCACATCGGGGTTGGCCTCCTTGTTGAAGCCAATATGGGTATCGCTGATCTGCAGGAATAGCGGAATGCCGGACTGCGCTGAGGATTCCTTAGCGCTTGCTGCCAGCGCAAGTTCCACGGGAGTGAGAATGCCGCCTGCCAGAACGAACAGGGTGCCTACGCCGCCGAAGGCGAGACACTTCAACGCGCCGCGGCGGGACGGATCGGATGGAAGATCTGACGACATGGTGACCTCACGATTAAAGTGCAGGATCTGGTGCGCCGGACCATCCGGCGGAATTCCTGACTGGATTCAATGAGGAGACTGCAGCGTCGTCCGGTTTATTCCCTGCTTGACCGGTATTTATCGGCAGGGCCTTGCCTCGCCGGCAAAAAGCCTCGCCTCACGTGTGACTACGCGCTACGAAGCTGAATGCGCTCGCAGATTCGTAACGAAGCCATTCAGCTCGCTTTCACCGGCATCGGTAATGGCCCAGTAATTCATCCCCGCCGCGCTCCAGTGCGCGAGGTGATACCCCTGCCGCTCGTAGATATGCGGTGTCGCACCTGCCTCGCTGCCTGGCCAGACATACAGGTTAATCGGATGCAGCTTGTAGCGATACACCATCACCGCGACTGCATGTCCGTTCAGATAGTCGAGCCTACCGCCCACCAGCGGATAGCCTTGTTGCGCGAGGTCGATCACGGGCGGCGCGAAGTCGATCTTGCCGTCGAACCATGGCTTGACCGTGTGGCGATCCGTCGAAATCACGTCGTACAGGTGATCGAACTGCAGCGACCGCACGTGACTGTCCACCAGTTCCTGCGTGAGGTGCGTATCGCCAGCGGGCAGCGAAAGGTAGAGGCCCGCGCTCCAGGTCAAAGCCACCAGACTCACCACCATCGCGCCGACCGGCGCCCAGCCCAGCGTGCCACCCGTACCGCTTGTGCGACCCGTGCCGCCGAAGCCAGAAACGCCACCCAACCGGCTAGCGACGCGCTGCCACCATGAGCGCTGCACCGGCAGCGCTGCCCGGATGCGTTTCACCAGTTCCGGCGGCGCGTCCAGCCGCAAATCGTTCTGCCGCAACTGCATGATGACTTGACGCTGCTGCTCATAGGCGTGCTTGCACCGTTCGCAACTGGCCAGGTGACGCTCGAATTCGAGCGACTCGGACAGACTCAGTTCCTCGTCGATATAGCCCGGCAGCAGTTCAAACGCCTGTTCGTGATCCATCACGCCTCCTGATCCGTCGGTGCGAGCAGCGCGGCGAGTTGCTGGCGCCCGCGCCCGAGGCGAGACATCACCGTCCCCATCGGAATCCCGACGATGACGGCGATTTCTTTGTATGACAACTCTTCCAGCTCACGCAGCACCACCACCTCCCGGAATTCCAGCCGCAAGCTGGAGAGCGCCTGATGCACCCGCTTGCGGCTCTGGCTGCGAATCAGCGTCGCCTCAGGGCTGTCGTCATGCCCAGCGTTGACGGTCTCGAGGCTGTGCATGTCTTCCTCGAATTCCGTGGTCTCCGCGGCATGATCGCGGTTCTGCTGATGCCACGTGTAAAACGTATTACGCACGATGCTCAATAGCCAGGCGCGCGCATCCTCGCCACGGAATCCGCCGAAATAACGGAACGCGCGCAAATACGCCTCCTGGACGACGTCCTGCGCGTCCTGGTCGTTATGCGTCAGCCAACGCGCGACGTTGAAGGCCGAATTCATGTGGGGCAAGACGAGCGATTCGAAACGCTTCGCTATATTTGGATCGGCCATTGTTCAATTCCTGCGGTAACGCCTATCCGTGACCGACATTGATAAGACTGCCGGCAGTGCGTTTTTATTCCCGGACGGGCAAACTGACCCAGATTGACGTGCCTGACAACCGTGTTTTCGCAACCGGCGTCCTTCTCCGCAGGCATTGTGACGCAAGATGGCTCTTGGGGCAGCCCCCTTTTTCGAGCGAGAAAAAGCGGCTTTTTCTCCGTTTGACACAAAAAAGCCCCGTTCGCTAACGAACGGGGCTTTGATTCAGCATGCGGATACCGGCCGCAGCCGGGTCAATCAGACACGCTCGATGGCGATTGCAATGCCCTGGCCGACGCCGATACACATCGTGCACAAAGCGAAACGCCCTTGCGTACGCTGCAACTGGTACATCGCCGTCGTCACGAGCCGGGCGCCGCTCATGCCGAGCGGGTGACCCAACGCAATCGCACCGCCATTCGGGTTCACGCGAGCATCGTCATCCGCCACGCCGAGGGCGCGCAACACCGCGATCCCCTGCGATGCAAACGCCTCGTTCAACTCGATCACATCGAACTGATCGATGGTCATGTTCAGGCGCGCCAGCAGCTTTTGCGTTGCCGGAGCCGGGCCGATTCCCATCACGCGCGGCGCGACGCCGGCGGTGGCGATTCCCAGCACGCGTGCCCGCGGCGTCAAGCCGAACTGCCGCGCGGTCGCTTCGTTGGCGAGCAGCAGTGCAGCCGCGCCGTCGTTCACGCCCGAAGCGTTGCCCGCCGTCACCGTGCCATCCGCCCGCACCACGCCCTTCAGCTTCGCCAGCGCTTCGAGGCTGGTTTCACGCGGATGTTCGTCTTGCGACACCACCAGCGGATCGCCCTTCTTCTGGGCGATCGTCACCGCGACGATCTCCTGCGCGAGCGTACCGTCGCGCTGCGCGCGGGCCGCCTTTTGCTGACTCCGCAGCGCGAATGCGTCCTGATCGGCGCGGCTCACCTTGTAGTCGGTTGCGACGTTTTCACCGGTTTCCGGCATCGAATCGACGCCGTACAACTGTTTCATCAGCGGATTGACGAAACGCCAACCGATCGTCGTATCGTGGATATCGGCCTGCCGCGAGAACGCGCTGCTTGCTTTGCCCATCACGAACGGCGCACGGCTCATGCTTTCGACGCCGCCCGCCAGCATCAACGCCGCCTCGCCGGATTTGATCGCGCGCGCGGCAATGCCGATTGCATCCATGCCCGAACCGCACAGGCGATTGACCGTGGAGCCCGGCACCGCCTGCGGCAAGCCCGCAAGCAGCAGCGACATGCGCGCGACGTTGCGGTTGTCCTCGCCGGCCTGGTTGGCGCAGCCGTAAATGACGTCGTCGATGGCGCTCCAGTCGACGTCCTTGTTCCGCTCCATCAGCGCCTTGAGCGGTACCGCGCCCAGATCGTCGGCGCGCACCGACGACAATGCGCCCGCGTAGCGGCCGATCGGCGTGCGAATCGCGTCGCACAGGAAAGCTTCAGTCATGTCTCGTCTCCAGTTGGATGCTGCGCCACACGGCGCGCGACAGAGCCGGCCCACGGCCGCCGCGTCGCGCAGCACGGCCGCTTTGCCCGGTCATGTCGTCACGGCGAGCGGAAGGGATCTCCGGAAGTCATGCCACGGCCAAACGCAGACTCCGCGCAACCCTTCGCAGGATAGCAGTCAACGGGTGCCGGCAGGCTTCAGATTGTTCGCTATACGCACAACTGATCGTATTTCGAACAACAAGGCATGATAATAGGCGTGGCGCGGAAAGCGTGTCAAGCACGCCTCGACGCGCTCAGGGAAATACCTGGCGCGGAAATGGCCTGCGGACAAGCCCTCGCACGCCCGTGGTATGGCCCCTCTCGGCCATGTCCATGCTGGACGGGGCGGACCCCGACCACACCGCGCCACGAGGAATACCGGCCCTGCCAACTCAAACGGGTCGAATATGCTCGTCCTCGATGTAACTGCGGATTACGTCCGCAAAGCTGCTTTCCCCCTTCAGGCCGAGTTGCTCCGCGCGCGTCATGTCCCAACGGCCCGGCCAACTGCCGACGATCTTCTCGAGAAACGGATCCGGTTGCCACTCGATCCGTTTGACCGCCGCGTCTCCCGCGACTTCGCGCAATGCGGCGACCATTTCGTCCACCGTCACCGAAATGCCCGGCAGATTCAGCGCGCGCTGTGTGCCGAGCGCGGCGCCGTCGATTTCGAGTCCGGCGATCAGGCACGCAATCGCCTTGCGTGGCGACAACAACCACAAACGCGTCCCGCCGGGCACCGGACAAATCGCCACCTCGCCGTTGAGCGGCTCACGGATGATGCCGCTCGCAAACGACGAAGTCGCCGCATTCGGTTTGCCGGGGCGCACGCTGATCGTGGGCAGGCGCAATACCCGGCCGTCGACGAAGCCGCGCCGCGTATAGTCGTTCAGCAGCAGTTCCGCGATGGCCTTTTGCGTTCCGTAGGACGACTGCGGATTCAATGCCGTGTCGTTGCGCACCACGTCCGGCATGTCGCCGCCATACACCGCCACCGAACTCGTGAACACGACCCGCGGACGATGCCCACGTGCCCGGCAAATCTCGAGCAGCAGACGCGACGCATCGAGATTGATGCGCATGCCAAGGTCGAAATCCGCCTCCGCCTGACCGCTGACGATCGCAGCCAGATGAAAGATGGACGAGGTCTGCGTGTCGATCACACGCTCGAGCACGCTGCGCTCGGCGATGTCGCCCACTTCCGAGCGAACCCGGCTGTCGTCGCCGAAGCCAGTCGCGGCGACCACGTCCAGCAACACAAGCTCGGTAATCGGCTGTGGCTGGCCGTCCTGTCCTTTCAGCGCGCCGCGTGCCAGCAGTTCTCGCGCGAGACGCTGGCCGAGAAACCCCGCACCGCCGGTGATCAATACTTTCATCAGATTTGCTCCCGGAAACCCCTCAAATCAGGCGTTGTTCTGCCAATACGGTTTGAGCCAGCCCAAACCTGCCGACGTTCCCGCCCGCGGACGGTATTCACAACCGATCCAGCCGTCATAGCCGAGCGTATCGATCAGATCGAACAGATAGCGGTAGTTCAGTTCGCCCAGATCCGGTTCGTGCCGCTCAGGCACGCCCGCGACCTGAATGTGGCCAATGCCCGCCATATCGCGTTTCAGTTTGACCGCCAGATCGCCCTCGACGATCTGGCAGTGATAGCAGTCGAATTGCACCTTCAGATTCGACGCGCCCACTTCCGCGCAAATCGCTTGCGCATCGTCCTGGCGATTCAGAAAGAAGCCGGGGATATCGCGCGTATTGATTGGCTCGATCACCACGGTGATGCCATCGGCCTGCGTGGTTTGAGCCGCGTACGCGAGGTTGCGCAGATAGACCTCGCGATGCCGCTCACGCGATTGGTCCGCGCCGATCAGGCCCGCCATCACGTGCAACGTGCGGTTGCCGAGCTGACGCGTGTAGTCGAGCGCGGTGTCGATGCTGCGGCGAAACTCGTCCTCGCGGCCCGGCAGCGAAGCGATGCCGCGCTCGCCTGCGGCCCAGTCGCCCGGCGGCGCGTTGAAGAGCGCCTGGGTCAGGTCGTGCGCGCCTAGCCGCGTCTTGATCTCGGCGGCCGGAAAATCGTAGGGAAACAGAAACTCCACGGCTTTGAAACCGTCTTGCGCCGCAGCGGCAAAACGATCGAGAAAGCCGTGTTCGTTGTACATCATGGTCAGATTTGCAGCGAAGCGAGGCATTGCAATGACTCCTTTTTCGATTGAACCACCCGACCCACTCGCGTCGTGCAGCGTTACCAGCGCGCGCCGAACACGTTGCGCAATTCTTCCAGCGCGGCAGCATCGAGCGGTGCTGGACGCGGGTTCGTCATCAACCAGAGGCGCGCGGTCTCCTCGAGTTCTTCCAGCGCATACGATGCCTGCGCCACCGAACGCTCCCACACAACCGGGCCGAGCCGCTCCAGCAGCACGCCGCGCACGGTATCGGCCAGCGCTGCGATCTGTTCGGCCACCTCGGGGTCTCCCGGGCGCCGGTAACGGATCAACGGAATGTGGCCGACCTTCATGACGTAGTACGGAGTGATCGGCGGCAGCACGTCGGCCTCGCTCCACACGCCGGCCAGCGTCAAGGCAACCAGATGCGTCGAATGGGTATGGACGATGCCGCGCGTCTGCGGGTTGCGTGCGTAGATGCCGCGATGCAACGCGAGGGTTTTCGACGGCTGGCCGCCTGACACCGCGTTGCCCGCGAGATCGACCTTGGCGATGGCGGCCGGATCGAGCCGGCCGAGACACGCGTCGGTTGGCGTGATGAGCCAGCCATCGTCGAGACGCGCGCTGATATTGCCCGCGCTGCCCACCGTATAGCCGCGCTGATACAAACTCGCACCCGTGACGCAGATCTCCTCGCGCAGCCTCGTCTCGTCATTCATAAGGATGCCTAAGTTCATGATGCCGCCCCGTCGAGATGACGCAGCGCCTTGGCAAAGAAATCCGTCGCGCCGAAGTTGCCGGACTTGAGCGCGAGGGCGAGCGGTTGCTCGCCGGTGGTCGCGGTAGCCGGCACGCCAGGGTCGATCTGCGCGCCGATGCGCAACGTATGCACGCCGAGCGCCCGAACGACCGCACCCGAGGTTTCGCCACCGGCCACGACGAACTTGCGCACGCCCAGTGCGTGCAGACCGAGTGCAATGGCCGCGAGCGTGTCTTCGACGAGAGTCCCCGCTCGTTCGGCGCCGAGTTCGCGCTGCACCACCTTGACTTCGTCGGGTGTCGCCGTGGCGTAGATCAGCACGGGCTGCTCGGCGCCGAAGTGCTCGCGCGCAAACGCGAGCGCCTGTTCCACGACCGGCTCGCCGCGCGCAGCCGCCAGCGGATCGATCCGGAATGCGGGCCGGCCCTCGCGCCAGGCCGCCACCTGGGCGTTGGTGGCCTGCGAGGCGCTACCCGCCAATACGACCGAGCGGCCTTCGACGAGCGGCAACTGGCTCGCGCTCGCCGTCCCGCCAAGCAGACCGGCGCGGCGGAAGTTTGCCGGCAGACCGATGGCCACGCCCGAGCCGCCCGTAATCAGCTTGAAATCCGCGCAGGCTTCGCCGAGTGTGTGCAGATCGGCGTCGGAAAGCGCGTCGGCAATCGCCATGCGCACGCCGTCGCGCCGCAAGACCTCAAGCCGCTCGCGCACCGCCGCGGCGCCTTGCGCCACGCTGTCGTAGCGCACGAGACCCACTTTCGATGCGGTCTGCCGCTGCAGGACGCGCACGAGATTCGCGTCGTTCATCGGCGTGAGCGGGTGGTTCTGCATGCCCGATTCATTGAGCAACACGTCGCCGACGAACAAGTGGCCACGATAGATCGTGCGCCCGTTCTCGGGAAATGCCGGACAGGCGATCGTCAACGCATTCTCGCCAGCGCAGGCATCCAGCAACGCATCCGCTACCGGACCGATGTTGCCGGCATCGGTCGAATCGAAGGTCGAGCAGTACTTGAAAAAGAATTGCCGACATCCTTGCGCGCGCAACCAGTCGAGCGCGGCCAGCGATTGCGCCACGGCGTCAGCGGCCGGGATAGTGCGCGATTTCAGCGCCACCACCAGTGCGTCGGCCTCCACCGCTTCATCGGAAGCCGGCACGCCAATGCTCTGCACGGTGCGCATGCCGCCGCGCACCAGCATGTTGGCGAGATCCGTGGCGCCGGTAAAGTCGTCGGCGATGCAGCCGAGCAGCGGCCGCGAAGAGGAAGTTGTCATCAGGCCGCTCCTGCTACGACTTCGCCGCCGGCACCGCGATGCCGGGGAAAATCTTGATCACCGCCGAGTCGTCCTCGCCGCCGTGCCCTGCTGACGACGCCATCATGAACATCTGATGCGCGGCAGCCGAGAGCGGTAACGGGAATTTCGAACGGCGCGCGGTATCGAGCACGAGGCCGAGATCCTTGACGAAGATATCGACCGCCGACAACGGTGTGTAGTCGCCCTTGAGAATGTGCGGCACGCGGTTTTCGAACATCCACGAATTGCCGGCGCTGTGCGTAATCACGTCGTAGAGCGATTCAGCGTCGACGCCCTCGCGCAGGCCGAGCGCCATCGCTTCCGCGGCGGCGGCAATATGCACGCCCGCGAGCAACTGGTTGATGATCTTCACTTTCGAGCCGACACCGTGCGCCGCGCCCAGCCGGTAAACCTTGCCGGCCATGCCGGCCAGCACGTCCTCGCAGGCGGCGTACGCGGCGGCCGGCCCCGAGGTCATCATGGTCATCTCGCCGGAAGCGGCCCGCGCCGCGCCGCCAGAGACGGGGGCATCGAGCATCTGCAGGCCGGCCGCCTCGACGCGCTGACCGAGTTCAATGGCGAAGTCCGGCGACACCGTGGCGCTGGCAATCACCACACCGCCCGGCTTCATGCTGGCCACTGCACCCTGGGTGCCGAACAGCACGGCTTCGGTCTGCACCGCGTTGACCACCAGCGTGACGACCACCTCGCAATGCGCGCCCAGTTCAGCCGGATTCGCGCAGGCAATGCCGCCGTCCGCGACGAAATTCTCCAGCACGGCGGGGCGCAGATCGCATGCGTGCACCCTGAATCCGGCCCGCAACAGCGAGCGGGCCACGCCCAGCCCCATGGCACCAAGGCCGATAACGCCAACGTTTCTGGACATTCTGCACTCCGGAAGAGATTCGTATCGTTCGAGTTCGCAGCGCTGTTGGCAGCTAGCTAACGGCATCCCGCCTGGCTTGAACGCCTTACCGTGTCAGCCGGTACCGGCTTCCACCAGGCGTCGTGCCGCGTTGTACAAATGCGTACGGGCGGCCTGGTTCGCGGCCATCGGATCGCCCGTGCGGATCGCCGCGACGATGGCAGCATGCTCCTCGCGCACCTGGCGCGAGAAATCTTCGCGCAGCGCCTCGTTGCGGCGCGTGACGACGGTCCCCGCTTCTAGGTACTGATTCAGGAACGCCAGCGTCTTGAGGAAATACGGATTGCCGGTGGCCACGGCAATCGCGCGGTGAAACGCCACGTCTTCGGCGACGCCGTCGCGGCCCTCGGCGACGGCCTCGTCGATCCGGGCGAGGGCGGTGTCGATCGACACCAGATCGGCGTCGCTGCGTCGGGTTGCGGCCTCGGAAGCCACCTCGGCCTCGATTGCCCGGCGCAGCGCGAGGATCTGCAACACCGATCCGCCTTCGACCGCCTCCGCATAGTCGATGCGCAGCGGCCGGATCGCGCCGTGGGCCGCGATAAACACCCCGCTGCCCTGCCGCGGCTCCACGACGCCCTCGTTCTTCAGGCGCGAAATCGCCTCGCGGATCACCGTGCGGCTGACGCCGAACTGCCCCGCCAGCACGGCTTCTGTCGGTAGCTTGCCGCCGCGGGCAAACGCGCCTTTGTCAATCTGCCCGAGCAGTTGCTGCGCGACGGTGTCGCTCAGGGCGCGAGCGGGAATCTTCTCGAACATGCGGCCTCTGCTTGTTAAGTCATCGGGTCATCATACAAATTTACGCCGTATTCGGCATCCCCGAAAACCCTGGTGATGCACTTTGCCAATCCGGCCGGTCAGCCAGTGGGCGCCGGCCCACCTTCAAAAGCGTCGCCGGACCCTGGCGCTACGCAAGATACAAAATCGGCAAGGTTGGCGAAACGCAGGGCATAAGCTATCTTCACGGCTTTCCGGTGGCCCGCACCCGGGTGGCCCGCACCGGCGTGGCGTCCCGTTACCCCAAGCAACACTGAAAAGGCCCATGAGCAAAGCCCCCCAAGCATCGCCTGCCGAACCGGCCAGCGCGCCCGACACAACGGACGCGCCGGACAGACCGGGCGACTCCTACGTGCAGTCGTTCGCGCGCGGTCTCGCGGTGATTCGCGCGTTCAACGCTGAGCGTCCCGAACAGACGCTCACCGACGTCGCCGCTGCCACCGGCCTCACGCGGGCGGGGGCGAGGCGCATTCTGCTGACCTTGCAGACGCTCGGTTATGTCGAAATGGAGGGACGGCTGTTCCGCCTCACGCCGAAGATCCTCGACCTCGGCTTCGCTTATCTGACCTCGATGCCGTTCTGGAATCTCGCCGAACCGGTGATGGAGGAGCTCTCGGCGCATGTCCACGAAAGCGTCTCGGCTGCCGTGCTCGACCGCACCGAGATCGTCTATGTGCTGCGCGTGCCGACCCACAAGATCATGACCATCAACCTGTCGATCGGCAGCCGCCTGCCCGCCTATTGCACGTCGATGGGCCGCGTCCTGCTGTCCGCGCTCGACGACGAGACGCTCGACGCCACGCTCGGTTCGACGCAGCTGTACGCCCACACGCCGCGCACGATCACCGACACGGAAGAGTTGAAAAAGCTGATCGCCCAGGTGCGCCGTCAGGGCTGGGCGATCGTCGATCAGGAACTGGAAGGCGGATTGATTTCGTTGTCCGCACCGATTCGCAACCGGCAAGGGCGTGTGATCGCGGCGATGAATATCAGCGGTAACGCCCAGCGCAATTCGGCGAAACAAATGGTGAAAGCGTTTCTGGAGCCGCTGCAAGTGGCGGCGCAGAACGTGTCGGATCTGGTGGCGCGGCGCGGGTGAAGGTGCGATGGCGCAGCAGTTATTGCGCCACTTGCCCCGTCAGTTGCCAGCCCGGTTGCCAGCGCATTGGCGATCTCAAGCCAGTTGCGCGTGCAACCATCAACCCGTCACTGCGCCAGATAACGCTCGACGAGCCGCGTCCAGTAAGCCGCACCTACAGTCAGATTGCGGTCGTTGAAATCGTAGTGCGGGTTGTGCACCATGCAGCCGTCCTCGCCCACGCCATTGCCGATACGCAAAAACGTGCCCGGCCGTTTTTGCAGCATGAACGCGAAATCCTCGCTGCCCATCAGCATATCCGTCTGCGCGACCACGTTCTCGTCACCCACCAGTTCGCGGGCGACTTCAATCGCGAACTCCGTTTCCGCATCAGAGTTGACCACCACCGGATATCCTTCGATGTACTCGACAACTGCCTTGGCGCCATAACTCAGCGCCTGGCTCTCGGCCAGTTCGATCACGCGCTTTTTCAGCAACGCACGGATCGCCGGGCTAAACGAACGGATGCTCAATTCGAGTCTGGCCGTGCTGGAAATCACGTTGTTCGCCGTGCCTGCATGCATCGAGCCGACCGTCACGACCGCCGGTTGCGACGGATCCACGTTGCGCGCCACGATGGTCTGCAAGGCCATCACGAGGCTTGCCGCCACCACCACCGGATCGACCGCGAGGTGCGGACGCGCCGCATGCCCGCCGACGCCTTCGATCGTGATGATCGCCTTGTCCCCCGCCGACATGAACGGCCCTTTGCGGAACAGCAACGTCCCCGGCTCCGCACCCGGATGGTTGTGCACGCCGAACACGGCATCGCAAGGAAAGCGTTCGAACAGGCCATCTTCGATCATCTTCTTCGCGCCGCTGTCGATGCCGCTCTCTTCAGCCGGTTGAAAATACAGATGCACGGTGCCCGAGAAGCGCCGCGTCTTCGCCAGATGCTCCGCCGCGCCGAGCAGCATGGTGGTGTGACCATCGTGGCCGCACGCGTGCATCTTTCCTTGCGTGCCGCTTGCGTACGGCAAGCCGGTCTGTTCGACGATCGGCAACGCATCCATATCCGCGCGAATGCCGATGCTGCGCGTGCCGTCGCCCACCTTGAGCGTGCCGACCACGCCGGTGAGCCCGACCCCGCGCGTCACCTGCCAGCCCCATTGCGTGAGCTTGTCCGCCACCAGCGCCGCCGTCGCCACTTCTTCGTAGGCCAGTTCCGGATGATGGTGAATATGGTGGCGGATTTCGCGCAGGTGTTCGGCGGCGGGCGCCAGATGCTCGACCTCGGTGAAAGGGCCGGCGGGACGGGATACTTCGCTCATCGTGGACTCCGAATGGGTGACGCCGCGGCCAAAGCCGCGCACAGGCGAACACTATAGCAATACCCTCGCAGCCGGCTAGGCGCGGCGTGCAAGTCGATGTGCAAGCCGATGTGTGAGCCGGTGTGTGAGCCGGTGTGTGAGCCGATGTGCAAGCCGCTGTGTGAGCCGGTATGTGAGCCTGTGAGCCTGTGAGCCTGTGAGCCTGTGAGCCTGTGAGCCGCAGCACCAGCCGTTGCGCAAGCGCCGCGCTCGCGGCGGCATCATCAAAGCCCAACGGCCAACGTCCCGCGCACGACCTCGACGAAAGCGCGGCCCGCGTCTTCGAGAGCGCCGGAATTGTCGATGGTGGTCAGGTGAACCCCGGCGGGCAACGAAAACGGTGCGCGCCGCGCGAGACGTGCCGCCACCTGTTCCGCGCTTTCGCGGGCGCGCGCACCGAGCCGCGCTTCGAGAACGTGAGGGGCCGCGTCGATATGCACCACTTCGACGGCCGGATAGCGCAGGAGCGTTTGCTCCAGATGCTGGCGCGAACCGTTGATGACCACCGTACAGCCGCGCTCGAGCCATGTGTCGAGTTCAATACCGATGCCATAGCGCAACCCGTGACTCGACCATTCGAGCGCAAAGAGACCCAGCACGGAACGCACCTTGAACTCGTCGACGCTCAGTTCGACATGCGCTTCGCCGTTGCCGCTCGGCCGCGTAATGTAGCGGTGCGCAAACAGGATCGGTTCAGCCTGCAACTGCTTCCGCGCGAATCCCAGCAGCGAATCCTTGCCTGCACCCGATGGGCCCATCACATAGATCAAACGGCCATTCATGATTGCCCCACTCTTCCAGCCTGAAACGGCAGACGCTGCCACAACACAAAAGGCTCGCCGGGTGCCGGTTCGACAAACAGCGCAGCACTGTCCACCACCAGCGGACCGAGTTCTGCAATCCTTGCGTGCCACCACGCGACTAGCGCGGCGCGCTCGTCCGCAACATCCAGCGAACTGGACAGCGTCATGTGGAAACGGAATTCGTCGAACACGTAGGGATAGCCCCATTCGATCAGCAAAGCCCGCTGACGCGGCGTCAGCGGTGCAGCGAGCCGGCGCGCCTGATCCGCCGCGGACGGCGTGGCCCGCAAGCCGCCAAGCGTACGCAGCGCGCCGGATGCGAGTTCGCGCATGGCGGCTTCGCCTTCAGGCGCAACAGGCCGCAGCGCGACGAAATCGCCGAGCGTGGCGGCTTCTACCGGCAAACTGAAGGACTCCTGCTGCAGCGCCCAGCCGCGCGCGTCGTCGAGCACGCCACGCGGCGTCACGCCGTCAGCGAGTCGAAAGGGCGCGACCAGCGTGCCGTGCCAGCCGTAACGGCGCGGCGCGGTCGTCAGTTCGCTCACCTTGCGAATCAGCGAGGCCGGTTGCGGCGGCGTGCAGGACACGCCGCTTTCCACGTCGCCGCCAAGCCATTCGCAGCCCGCTTGCCACCAGCCGGAATCGCGTGACGGCGCGTAATACAGCGCGAAGCGCGCCTCGACAGACCAGTCGAACGACGGATTCACGACTTCACTCGCGCTGCTCATACGTCGTTTTCCACCATCAACTGCACGCGATCCGCGGCGAAGTGCGTAATGCCGTATTTGACCGGCACGCCCTCCAGATCGACGTCGACGTTCTCGACCCACAGCACCGGTTGCTGCCGGTTGATATTCAGCCGCCGCGCCACTTCCGGTTCGGGCAGCACGCTGCCGATACGGCTCCACTTGCGTAGATAGTCGGGTACGCCCAGCTCGGTCATCGCTCGGGTGATACCGCCGGTGCGCTGCAGAACGTCAGGCAAATCGGGAAAACGCGCCGCGGGATACCAGTTGCGCGCAAAGGTCAGCGGCACGCCGTCCGACTCGTGCAGCGACTCGATCCGGTAGACCGATGCCCCGGCACGCAGGCCGAGCGCCTTGGCGACGTTCGGCTCGGCCTTCACCCGCGCCGCCGACAACATGGCACCGCCCGCCGCATGATGTTGCTGGCGCAGATTCTCGGTAAAGCGCGTGCGGCGGCCAATCGAATAATCGATTGCGCCGGGTTGCACGAACGTGCCACGCCCCTGCTCCACGCTCACGAGGCCCAGCGCGGCCAGTCCCAGCATGGCGCGGCGCACCGTGTGACGGTTGACGTCGAAGCGTCTGGCCAGTTCGCCTTCGCTCGGCAGGCGGCCTTCCTCGCCAAAACCGCTCGCCGCGATCTCAGCGGCGAGGATCTGCTCGATTTGCCGCCACACGGCAACGCCCGCGCCCCGTTCAAGCTGTGTGCCTGGCGTAGCGGTGTCGTTCGATGTCATGGTGCTGTCATTCCCTTCGGTTCAAATATTCGTTGTGACGTGCATTGTAGTGCGCAAGCCGTGATGGAAATATGAAAACACGGGCGCGCCGCAGACACAACCACTTTACTTCTAAACGTCTAGACGTTTAGATGAATAGATGCTCAAATGACGACTCACTGCATCAACAGGAACCCCGATGAGTGCCTCTTCTGCCTCGCCTTCCTCCGCCACGCGGCGTGCATGGATGGCCGTCCTGGCGCACACGCCCCGCGCCGAACTCGAAGCCGCACTGAGCCATGCGCTGGAGGGTGCCGGCCAGCCTGAATTCGACTGGCTGCGGCCGCCCGAAACCGGACTCGCCATGGTGCGCGGCCGCATTGGCGGGAGCGGCGACGCCTTCAATGTCGGCGAAGCTACCGTCACCCGCGCCACGCTGCGCTTGCGCAGCCCGGCCGGGCAAGCGCCGGTCGGCGTCGCCTGCCATCTGGGCCGCGACCGCCGCCGCGCGGAGCTCGCCGCACTCGCGGACGCGCTGCTGCAATTGCCCGATCGGCACGTTCATCTGCACGACCAACTGATCGAGCCGCTCGCCGCCCAGCTCGCGGCACGGCGCGAGGCGCGCCGCCACGAAGCCGCTTCGACGCGCGTCGAATTCTTCACGATGGTGCGGGGCGACTGATGGATACCCTGATGGAAAACGCGATGAACCCCTCACAGATTGCCCTCGCCACACTCGCACCGGGATTTGCCGATCCCGTCTACGACACCCAGGCGGTATTTCGCACGCTGCTCGATGCGCTGTCGCGTCCGGGCACGGTTGGGGTCGTGGAGAACGTTCTGCCGGCGTCACAGGCAACCGGTACGCATCGCTCGCGCGCCGATCTGGCTGCGCTGGCGGCCCTGCTCACGCTGTGCGACTACTCCACACCGGTCTGGCTTGCCGAGCCCGATGCGGCGCTCGCTTCGGCGCTGCGCTTTCATACCGGCGCGCCGCTCGTCGAAGACGTGCATGACGCTGCATTTGCCTATATCCACGACGCCGCGTTGTTGCCGCCGCTCGAGCATTTTTCGCTCGGCGCAGCGGAATCTCCTGAGCAGTCGGTGACTTTGCTGATCCGCGTCGATGCGCTGACCGGCGGACCTTTGGTCGTACTAAACGGTCCTGGTATCGAGCGTACCGCCGAAATCTCGCCGGTCGGTCTGCCTGAACATTTCTGGCGCGAGCGCACCAGCCTTGCGCCGCTGTTTCCGTGCGGCATCGATTGCTATCTCGTCTGCGGCCATCAGCTGATCGGCCTGCCGCGCACAACTCAAGCCAAGGTGAACTGATGTACGTTGCCGTCAAGGGTGGAGAACGCGCGATCGAAGCATCGTGGCGTCTGCTCGACAAATCACGCCGCGGCGATACGCAGTTCGCCGAGCTGAGCGTCGGACAGATCCGTGAGCAGCTGCGGCTTTCCGTGGCCCGCGTGATGACCGAAGGTTCGGTGTACGACGAAGATCTCGCCGCGCTTGCAATCAAACAGGCCGCCGGCGATCTGGTCGAAGCGATCTTCCTGCTGCGCGCCTACCGCACCACGTTGCCGCGCTTCGGCTACACGCAACCGCTCGATAGCGAAGCCATGCGGGTTGAGCGGCGCATTTCCGCCACCTTCAAGGACTTGCCGGGCGGACAGTTGCTTGGCGCAACTTACGATTACACGCAGCGTCTGCTGGATTTCAGGCTGATGGCCGATGCGCAGGCGAACGGCGGCGATCCGAACGGTCACGTCGCACAACAGCCTCCTGTGCCTCGGGAAACGCCTCAAGAACCGCCTGAGACCATGCCGCGTGTGGTCACGCTGCTCAACAAGGAAGGTCTGATCGAACAGGAAACACCGCGGCCCGGCGCGCCGGAACCCGGCGACCTGACGCGCGAGCCGCTCGCGTTTCCGGCCAACCGTGCGACGCGTCTGCAAAACCTCGCACGCGGCGACGAAGGCTTTTTGCTGGCCATGGGCTATGCGACGCAGCGCGGTTATTCGAATTCGCATCCGTTCGCGGGTGAAATCCGTTTCGGCTCGGTGACGCTCGAAATGGAACTCGACGAACTCGGCGAAGCGGTGGAAATCGGCGAAATCGATATCACCGAGTGCCAGATGATCAACCAGTTTGCCGGCAGCACCGAGGTGCCGCCGACTTTCACGCAAGGCTATGGCCTCGCCTTCGGTCATTCGGAACGCAAGGCCATGGCGATGGCGCTGGTGGACCGCGCGTTGCGTGCCGAGGAACTCGGCGAAACGTTGGCATCGCCGACCCAGGATATCGAATTCATGTTGTCGCATAGCGATAGCGTCGAAGCCTCCGGCTTCGTGCAGCATCTGAAACTCCCGCACTACGTCGACTTTCAGGCCGAACTCGAACTCGTGCGGCGCCTGCGTGCGCAACATGCCGCGCAAACGGAACAAACGGAACAAACGGAACAAACAGGGCAAACGGCACGAGCGGCTCACCCATCCGCGGCAGTTGAGGCGTCGCAAGCCTCGCAACCGCACACCGGCCACGATCAAGAGGAGCAAGCAGCATGAATGCGCCCGACACGCCACTCGCCAACGCAGCGTACGACAGCGCGGCTGAAGGCTACAACTTCGCTTACCTCGACGAACAGACCAAGCGGATGATCCGCCGCTCGCTGCTCAAAGCGGTCGCGGTGCCCGGTTATCAGGTGCCGTTCGCCTCGCGGGAAATGCCCTTGCCGTTCGGCTGGGGCACAGGCGGTATTCAGGTGACCTCAGCGATCATTGGCCGCAGCGACACGCTGAAGGTGATCGACCAGGGCTCGGACGAAACCACCAACGCGGTCAATATCCGCCGCTTCTTTGCCCGTACCACCGGCGTCGCGACCACGCGCCGCACGTCCGAAGCGACGATCGTGCAGACGCGGCACCGGATTCCCGAAACGCCGCTCACGGACAAGCAGATTCTGGTCTATCAGGTGCCGATGCCCGAGCCCTTGTTCCGGCTCGAACCGCGCCTCGCCGAATGCAAGAAGCTGCACGCGTTGGCCGACTACGGTCTGATCAGCGTGAAGCTGTACGAAGACATCGTGCATCACGGCAGCATTGCCACGACGTATGACTACCCGGTGATCGTCAACGACCGCTATCTGAGTTCGCCCTCGCCGATTCCGAAGTTCGACAACCCGAAGATGCATATGAACCCTGCGCTGCAGTTGTTTGGCGCCGGCCGCGAGCGGCGCATCCATGCCATTCCGCCGTACACGCCCGTGCGCAGTCTCGACTTCGACGATCATCCGTTCGAAATCCAGCGCTGGGAACATGCCTGCGCGCTGTGCGGATCGAAAGAAAGCTTCCTCGACGAAATGATCGTCGACGACGCCGGCAAGCGCATGTTCGTCTGCTCGGATAGCGATTACTGTCATGACCGTCGCGAGTCACAGGCCGAGCAGACTGGCGCAATCGCCGAAGGAGAGTCCGTATGACCGCGCGCATGACCCCGCTTCTGAGTGCTCGCGCCCTCACGAAGCAATTCAGCGGCCGTAACGGCTGCAGAAACGTGAGCTTCGACCTCTATCCCGGCGAGGTGCTGTGCATCGTCGGCGAATCCGGTTCGGGCAAGACCACGCTGCTGAACACGCTCGCGCTGCGCACCGAAGCCGATAACGGTACGCTGCACTACCACGCCACGCAGGGCGACACGCTCGATCTGCGCGCGTTGTCTGAACCGCGCCGCCGTTTGCTCACACGTACCGAATGGGGCTTCGTCCAGCAGAATCCGCGCGACGGCCTGCGCAGCGGCGTCTCCGCCGGTGCCAATATCGGTGAGCCGCTGATGGCAGTCGGCGCGCGCCATTACGGTCAGATTCGCCAGACCGCGACACAATGGATGGAGCGCGTCGAACTGGATGCCACGCGTATCGACGAATATCCCGCTGCGTTTTCCGGCGGCATGCAGCAGCGTTTGCAGATCGCCCGCAATCTCGTCACCGGACCGCGCCTCGTGTTCATGGATGAGCCGACCGCCGGTCTCGACGTGTCCGTGCAGGCGCGGTTGCTCGATCTGTTGCGCACGTTGACCAGCACGCTGCATCTGTCGGTGCTGATCGTGACGCACGATATTGGCGTGGCACGCCTGCTCGCGCATCGTTTGATGGTCATGCAGGGCGGCGAGGTGGTCGAAGCCGGATTGACCGATCAGGTGCTCGACGATCCGCAACACCCGTACACGCAAACGCTGGTTTCTTCCGTCCTGCCGGTTTGAGGTCCACGATGTCATCCATCGAATCACACGCGCGCGAACGCGCTTTTATCGACAACGCAGCGCTGATGCTGCGCGCCGTCAACATCGGCAAGACCTTCACGCTGCACGCCCAGGGCGGCGTGCAGATCGACGCGCTGGCCGACGTCTCGCTCGATGTCGAACAGGGCGAATGTGTCGTACTGGTCGGCCCCTCCGGCGCGGGCAAGAGCACGTTGTTGCGCTGCCTGTACGGCAACTATCTGGCGAGTTCGGGTTCCATTGCGATCCGCTCGGATGCACATGACGTGCAGCATGTCGCAATTACGGGCGCCGAACCGCACGACGTGCTGCGTCTGCGCCGTAACGTGGTCGGCTACGTGAGTCAGTTCCTGCGCGTGATTCCGCGCGTGACAACGCTTGCGCTGGTTGCCGAACCGCTGGTCTCTCGCGGTGTTGACGCAGACGAAGCGCACGAGCGCGCTGCTGCGCTGCTGGCACGCCTCAATGTCCCCGAGCGGCTCTGGTCGCTGGCGCCCGCCACGTTTTCCGGTGGCGAACAGCAACGCGTGAATATCGCGCGGGGACTCATCGCCGGGCATCCGCTGCTTCTGCTCGACGAGCCGACCGCTTCGCTCGATGCCGAAAATCGCGAGGTGGTCGCCGATCTGATCATCGAAGCACGCGAACGCGGCGCGGCGATTGTCGGCATCTTTCATGATGAAGATACGCGCAACAGAGTGGCCACGCGCCGCCTTGAACTTCAGCCGCCGCTGCGTCTACCAGCGGCGCTACACTGACGTACAGACTGTACAGACTGAATACGGAGCATGTCGATGTTGATCAGGAACGCTCGCATTGTGACGCGAGACGAAGTATTTACCGGCGTGGTGCGCATCGAAGACGGCAAGATTCACGACGTCGAACGGGGCACGACCTCGGCGCGCGAGGCCGAAGACTGGGATGGCGATTATCTGCTGCCGGGTCTGATCGAGTTGCATACGGATAACCTCGAAAAGCATCTGGCGCCGCGCCCCGGCGTGGTGTGGAATACGGATGCCGCGTTTGTGATCCACGACGCGCAGGTGGCCGCGGCGGGCATCACGACGGTGTTCGACGCGCTGTCCATCGGCACGCGCGCAAACGCGGGCCTGCGTGGCCGCGATATGCAGACACAATGCGCTGAGGCGCTCACCCGCTTCTCCGAGCGCAAGCTGCTGCGCGCCGAACACTTTCTGCATCTGCGCTGTGAAATCGCCACCGCCGACGTGGTGGAAATATTCGACTCGTTGTGCGGGCATCCGCTGCTGCGCCTCGCCTCGGTGATGGATCACACGCCGGGCCAGCGCCAATGGCATGACCGCGAACAATGGCGCCGTTTCCAGGAACGCAACGGCAAGCTGAGCGACGAACACGTGACCACGGCGCTGGCCGAGCTGACCATCGAACAGGAGCGTTACGCCGACGCCCATCGCCACGAGATCGTCGCACGCTGCAAGACGCTGGGGCTGCCGGTAGCGAGCCACGACGACACCCTGGTGGAACACGTGGAACAGGCCGCGGCCGAAGGCATCGTGCTGGCGGAATTTCCGACCACGCGAATCGCCGCGCAGGCGGCACGCGAGCATCGCATTTCGACGATCATGGGCGCACCGAATATCGTGCGCGGCGGCTCGCACTCGGGCAACGTGTCCGCGCTCGAACTCGCCAAAGCGAATCTGCTCGACATCCTGTCGTCCGACTACGTGCCGTCGAGCCTGCTCACCGCTGTGTTCGAACTGGTGGAAAAGGCGGGCTGGACCTTGCCGCGCGCCATGGCAACCGTGTCGGCCGAACCGGCGCGCACGGTCGGGCTGCATGATCGCGGCGCGATCGCGCCGGGTCTGCGGGCCGACTTCGTGCGGGTCACGATGCTCGACACGCTGCCGGTGCCGCGCGCCACCTATCGAGAAGGCGCGCGAATCGTCTGATCGCGCTGTTACTGGGCGCGCAGGCCCTTGGCGGCCCGCGCCGGCGCAACGGAGAAATTGCGCGTTTGCGTCATGTTTTTGCGTCTTTTCTCGCGCTAGGTCCTCGCACTAAATAGGGCGGTGTGCGGTTTTGTGTTCGAATCCACCCAGGTGGGCGTGCCGTCACGAGCCAGGCCCATGCAGGCGGGCCCGCCTGCATGCCCACCGGCTTTCCGGTCGAATGTTGTTGATTTAATTACAAAAACCGCGAAATCCGAGGTGGGCAGCCGGTGCATTTCATGCGCAACGCATGACGTCAAATTGCCCCACCGCGCAGCGTGGTCAAGCGGAAACAGCAGGCGTATACGCGCGAAATCCATCCGCGCGCCCTGCCCAAACTCTGAACCTCCTGTCAAGGCGCCATCCGGTGTTTTACTGAGTACGTAAACTTTTTGACCTGATAAGCTTTGCCCGCGCTGCAGGCCGCCAAGGTCTGCCGCCGTTCAATCCTGCCCGGTTGTGACTCGCGCCGGGCGCTATCCCGTAGCGGCACCACCGCATGCGGGAGTAATACGAACCACCACCGAGGAGTAAAACAGTGAAAAAACTGCTAGCGGCTTTGACGGTTGCTTTGCTTGCCACCGTCTCGATTGGCGCACATGCGAAGGACTGGACCACCATCCGTTTCGGCGTGGACGCCAGCTATCCCCCGTTCGAATCCAAGGGTTCGGATGGCAAGCTCGCCGGTTTCGATATCGACCTCGGCAATGAAATCTGCAAGCGTCTGAACGCAAAGTGCGTCTGGGTCGAAAACGACTTCGACGGCATGATCCCGGCACTGAAGGCCAAGAAGTTCGACGGCGTGCTGTCGTCGATGTCGATGACGCCGCAACGCGCGGAACAGATCGCCTTCTCGGACAAGCTGTTCAACACACCGACGCGCCTCGTCACCAAGAAGGGTTCGGGTCTCCAGCCGACGCCGGAATCGCTGACGGGCAAGTCGGTGGGCGTCGAGCAGGGCACGATCCAGGAAACGTACGCGAAGACCTACTGGGAGCCGAAGGGCGCCAAGGTTGTCTCGTACCAGAACCAAGATCAGGTCTACACCGACCTGCTGTCGGGCCGTCTTGACGCATCGCTGCAAGATGCCGTGGAAGCTGAAATCGGCTTCCTGAAGACCCCGCGCGGCGCTGGCTACGAATTTGCCGGCAAGGACATCGTCGACGAGAAGATCCTCGGCAACGGTGCAGGCATCGGCATGCGCAAGGAAGACACCGATCTGAAGACCAAAGTCGACAAGGCAATCGCCGACATGATCAAGGACGGCACGTACAAGAAGCTCGAGAAGAAGTACTTCGATTTCGACGTGTACGGCAGCTAAAACGCAGCAGGCGCGGCTTGCCGCGCCCGTTCGTGTTGTGCAGACGGGCTCCGCCACACGCGGAGCCCGTTGCGTTTGGCAGCCCTCCTGGCGGCCCTCTTTGCGCCCCTTTTTGCGAGCTCTGTTTGTGCTCCGCAACAGCGCGCCGATTCACATCCCGCGCGCATATCGGCTAAGATCGTGCGATTACGCCGCGCCGCGCGAGTCTGGTTCGCGCCTTGGCAAGCCTTCCAGAAAATCGATTTTTCAAACTGAAATCAACAACATAGCGCGACTCCTTCCGAGGCCGCCGCGCTTCAGACATCATGCAAACCCAAACCCATCCGCTGATTTCCCCGACACTCGGCACCGCACGCAACCTGACGAGTTTTCACTACGGTCCCGGCGGCGGGCAAAAGATCTACATCCAGTCCTCGCTGCACGCCGACGAGCTCCCCGGCATGCTGGTGTCGTGGGCACTGCGCAACAAACTGGCTGCGCTCGAAGCGGCGGGCAAGATCAAGGGCGAGGTCGTGATCGTGCCGGTGGCGAACCCAATCGGCCTGAACCAGCATTTTCTCGGCCATCACACGGGCCGCTTCGAGACCCTGTCCGCGCAGAATTTCAACCGCAACTTCCACGATCTGTCCGCACTCGTGCAACCGGTGATCGAAGCGCGCCTCACCGACAATATCGACCAGAACCGCACCGCCATCCGCACCGCGATGCGCGAAGCGCTCGATGCGATCGAACCGCAAACCGAACTGGAATCGCAACGCCTCGCGCTGCAGAAACTGTCGTACGACGCCGACGTCGTGCTCGACCTGCACTGCGACTGGGAAGCGGCCATGCATCTCTACACCAATCCGGATCTGTGGCCGGAAGTGGAGCCGCTCGCGCGCTATCTGGAAGCGAAGGCCTCGCTGCTGGCGCTGAATTCGGTCGGCAATCCGTTCGACGAAATCCACAGCTTCTGCTGGTCTGATCTGCGCGGCCGCTTCGGCGAGCGCTTCCCGATCCCGAACGGTTCGATTTCGGTGACGATCGAACTGCGCGGCCAGCGCAACGTCTCCTACGAATTCGCCGATCACGACGCGCAGGGCATCATCGAATATCTGACCCAGCGTGGCGTCATCGACGGTACCGCGGCGCCGATGCCGGCGCTCGAATTCGCCGCCACGCCGCTCGCCGGCGCCGAGCCGATCGTCGCGCCGATGAGCGGCGTGCTGGTGTATCGCACGGAAGTGGGCACCTGGGTCGATGCCGGACACGAGATCGCCGATATCGTCGACCCGCTGACCAATCGCGTGGTGACGCTCAAGAGCACCGTCGCCGGCGTGCTGTATGCGCGCCACCTGACGCGCTTCGCGACCGCAGGGCTGGAATTCGCCCGCATTGCCGGCGCGAAGGCATTCCGCTCGGGATCGCTGCTGTCCAACTGATCGATGCGTTGACCCTGACGTATAAGGCCGAACTGGCAGCAATCTCGCTGCCGGTTCGGCCGTCAATGGTCGAATAAACGCGAAATAGATTAGTTATGCTTGCCATTTCCAATTGCCCGACTCAGATATAGGGTTATTCATTTTTATTGGCTATTTATCTTTATCGCGGGGTCTTTACCATTCAATTCTGAGAATTGATTGCGTCAATGGCAATTGCTTCGTCTTTTAATAGTAAAACGGCATGCCACGGCTTTAAACGCCTTATTATTCACAACAATTGCGGGGCTCACGGCGGCACAGACCATGGCCGTGCGCATGACTTTCCGTAGGTCAAGCATTCAGATGTCGTATTCGTACGACAGATTTTCGAAATAACCTGACTGTCACATTCGTTTCGTTCCGGTCCCTTACATTGGCGGCCATCGCGCGACCTGCCCATAGAGCCAGGCTCGCGATCGCCTCTTTTAAAATCGGAGAATCACTTGAAAAAGACAGTATTTGCCACCGCTATCCTCACGGCATTCGCCGGCACCGCTCACGCACAAAGCAGCGTCACGCTGTATGGCCTGGTCGACGCAGGTATTACGTATACGAACCACGCCAATGCCAAGGCACAAGACCTGGTTCAGTACGCTGACGGCGTTGCTCAAGGCAGCCGTTGGGGCCTGAAGGGTTCGGAGGACCTCGGTGGTGGTCTGAAGGCCATCTTCCAGTTGGAAAACGGCTTTAACTCGGGCACCGGCGCATTGGGTCAAGGTGGCGATCTGTTCGGCCGTCAAGCCTTCGTTGGCCTGACGCAAGACGGCATCGGCTCGCTGACGCTCGGTCGTCAATACTCGTTCTCGACCGACTACCTGGGCAACTCGTACGCCAACGGCGGCCAGACCGTCGCGGGTAACTACGGCTACCACATCAACGACGTCGACCAGCTCACGTCGAGCCGTATCAACAACTCGATCAAGTTCAGCAGCGCGAACTTCTACGGCCTGACGTTCGGCGCAATGTACGGCTTCTCGAACGAAGCAGGCGCATTCGCAGGCGCACCGGGCACGGGCGGTTCGTCGTCGGCGTACAGCTTCGGCCTGAACTACGTGAACGGCCCGCTGGGTATCGGCGCAGCCTACACGGATATCCGCTTCCCGGGTTCGGCAGTTCCGAGCTTCTCGTCGACGCTGGCCAATGCAACGGCAGGCTCGGGCGCGACGAAGGATCTGGCTACGACCGGTGTCGGCGCCAAGTATTCGATCGGCGCAGCGACTGCATGGGCGTTGTGGACGCACACGAACATCGAGCAGCTGACGGGCAACATGACCACGTTCAACGCGTATGAAGCTGGCGCGAAGTACCTGTTCACGCCGGCATTGACGGGCGCACTGGGCTACACGTACATGCAGGTGAAGGACCACACCAACGGTCACTGGAACCAGATCGACGCAAGCGTCGACTACGCACTGAGCAAGCGCACCGACGTGTACCTGCTTGGCGTGTATCAGGACGCCAAGGGCAAGCTGGCGAACGGCACACCGCTGCAATCGCAGATCGGCGTGAGCACGGGCAGCTACCTGCCGGTGGCAGGTGCAGATACGCAGCTGGCAGTTCGCGCTGGCATCCGCGTCAAGTTCTAAACGGAATCTGCGTTTCCTGAAGGCTTGAAAGCCTTCAGGAGCGGACCGTGTGAACTCGAAAAGCGCCCGTGCGGGGCGCCTGTCATAGGCGCCTCGTCCGGGCGTTTCTTCGTTTGAATAACCCTCTGCGTCACCCCGCCCCTTCCTGCGCAAGCGCGGGTTCTGTTACCCTGCGGCCTTTGCTACCGCTTGCATCCGACCCGATGGAAACCCCTTTCAACGACCGTGGCGTCTCGGTCACGCGCAATGCACTTTCCGCCGCCGGACAGGTTTTCCCGCTGCGCGACATTCTGAACGTGCGGGTCGTCACCGTGCAGAAGAACAGGGTCGTGCCCGTTGGAATCTCGGTGATCGGGGCGATTGCCGCTATCGTCGGCGGCGTGTTTCGCTCGTCGCTGGGCATCGTGTGCGGCGTCATGCTCGCCGTAGTGGGCTGGCTTACATGGACCACCCAGGACGTCACGCATCGCCTGATCGTCGAAACTCGCGCCGGTGAGCGTGAAGCGCTGTCGAGTATCGATCTCGAGTTCGTCGAACGCGTGGCGCAAACTGTCCGCGAGGCCCTGGCGGCGGCTCCGGCGCCAAAAGCCTGATCCAGCGCGCCTGCGAGGAAAAGTCGCAGCGCCCTCTGCTTGCGCGTTAACACAAAATTAACCTGAACGCCGCGAGCTTTTGCACCCGCTTGAGACTCGCGCGGATACAGTGGACTCGTCTCCACAACATGCCGCCCCGCTCCGTAGCGGCACCGCACGATGTTACAGTCCGCCGTCACGCCTGCCACGGTTGCCCCGCGAGGTTTGCGCTCGCTGGCACCCTCGACCCCCGCCCGCGTCTGTCTCGTCACACTCGACGTCACGGTGCCCGGTACCTCCTCAGCCACCGGCAGGCGCGCATTGCATGCAGCGCTAGGCAAGAATCTACGGCTTTATGTGGTGACCATCGACAAGCGCAACGAGCGCATCACCTTCCGCGTCGAAGTCATCTCCCGCACCCTTGATGAAGTGATTGGCGCACTGGCCGGCGCACTCGACCGCGCCATCCTTGGCCGCGCAGTGGAAAGCGTGATCCGCCGTCCACTCGATTTCGCTTGCGATCTTTGACAACGATCAAGTCTTTACACATTTTTGCAATTCGGTATAGCGAGGCAGGTAGAGTCTGCGGTTCTCTTATCCCGCGTTCCCTACCGCAGGCCTCGCAAGCGCCTCCAAGCCGTTGCCGGTCAGGCACAAGGCCTTCGCGACTGTCGCCGCTGCGGCACGTTTTACAGTTCTCGATGCACCGCCTCCGTCAGGGACACGCTCTTTTGCAAAGTGTGGTCCCATGTCACTGCTGTCCCGAAATTGTTTGCGCTCGCTGTCTTCCCTGTGTGGCCGATTCACCGCCCTCACCGCCTTCGTCACCGTCGCGCTGGTCGGCGTGACATCGCTTGGCGGCTGCGGCGTCACCTTTCCCGTGCCCACTCCGCCCGCCGCTACCGCCTCGCTGATCAATGGCGGCAATGACGGCGTGCTGATTCTGCTGCACGTGGAACGCGCCGACGAAGGTCACGCGCGGCTCGGCTTGCCGGTCCAGCTCGACGGTAAAGCCGTGTATCTGGCATTCGACTCGGGTATCCAGGGCGTGCGCGTGCTGTCGAAAGTGCTCCCCGCGGTGAATTATCCGGTTGCCGGTCCAGCGACCTCTCTGACTTTTGCGAACGGCGCCGTGGTGTCGGGGCCGTCGGTCAAGCTGCCGTTTAGCGTGATCGGCACCAAGCCGGTCGACCTCGCCGTGCAAACCGTCAACGACGTGCGCTGCCTGCGCAACCAGAGAAAATGCCTCGCCATGGACGGCTACACCGGCGAATTCGGTTACGCGTTCTCCGGCATTCTCGGTGCAGGCGCCGCGCAACCGAACGACGACTGTTGCACGCAACCGTTGCGCGCCTTGCCGGGCAATATCGGCCAGCGCTACCTGGTGCACGCCAATTTTGACAAGCCGTTTGTGATTCTGAGCCCCTCAACAGGCCTCACACACGAATTCACGATGATCCCCATGACCGCGTCGCAAAACGCCGCGGCCCAATGGCCGGTGGGCTGCGTGCAGGTTGGCGAGAAGATGCGTTTTTGCGCGCCCGTGGTGTTCGCCACCGGCAGCACCGGAATGATTCGTGTCGAAACCGACAAGGCGCCGAACTGGACCAACGACGGCGATGAAAACGACGTGCTCGCGCAAGGCAATTACGATGTCGCGCTCGGCGTCGGCTCGTGGCAGCACCGCTATGAAAGCGCTCAGGTGACGATCGCCAAGGCGAAGCCCGGCGCGAGCCGCATCGTGGTCGGCTTGATGGCCATGCAGAATCTGGACGTGCTGCTCGACTTCTCGCGCGCTCAGCTAGGACTGCACGCGACCAGGAACTCTGAAACATTCGCGCCGTAACAACTCGGTCGAAACGCTGCGCAATACCGCGTCAGCCGCCGGGCCGCATGTTCTTTCATGCGGCCCGGCGGCGTTTGCGCATCCGCGTTTTACATCCTCACGAAATATCGAGCGGCTTGACGTGCCAGATATTGCGAGCATATTCGCCGATCGTGCGATCGGACGAGAACTGACCCATGCCGGCCACATTTTCGATTGCGCTTTCGGCCCATGCACGCTGATCGCGGAAGCGCTCGTCCACCTTGTTCTGCGCCTCGGCAAACGCCGCGAAATCCGCCAGCACCATGTAGTGATCGCCCCAATCGACCAGCGTATGGAAGATGTCCGCGAAGCGCAGCGGATCGTCGGGTGAGAAGAAGCCGGTGCGAATCTGGTCGAGCGCCATGCGCAATTCGGGGTTCTCTTCGTAGACCTGACGCGGACGATAACCCGCGGCGCGCAAGCCATCCACTTCGTCGGCGGTATGGCCGAAGATGAAGATATTCTCCCGCCCGACCGCATCGCAAATCTCGATGTTGGCGCCGTCCATGGTGCCGATCGTCAGCGCGCCGTTGAGCGCCAGCTTCATATTGCCGGTGCCCGATGCTTCGGTGCCCGCCATCGAGATCTGCTCGGACAGATCGGCGGCCGGAATGATCAGCTCCGCCACGCTCACGCCGTAGTTCGGCACGAACACCACCTTCAGGCGATCGCCAATCAGCGGGTCGTGATTGACCTTTTCGCTCACGTCGCCAATCAGCTTGATGATGGTCTTTGCCATCCGGTAAGCCGACGCCGCCTTGCCCGCGAACATCACCACACGCGGCACCCAGTCGCGTTCCGGATTCGCGCGGATCTGGTTGTAGCGCACGATCACATGCAGCACGTTGAGCAGTTGCCGCTTGTATTCGTGGATCCGTTTCACCTGCAGATCGAACAACGCGTTGGGATCGAACGAGACGTGCGTATGGTGGGCCAGATGCTGCGCGAGGCGCAGCTTGTTCTGGCGCTTCGCTTCGCGAAACGCGTCGACGAAGCCGCTGTCGTTGCGCAGATCGCGCAGCTTCTCCAGCTCGAACAGATCGCGCCGCCAGTGTGTGCCGATCTGCCGGTCGATCAGCGACGACAACGACGGACTCGCCTGCGCCAGCCAGCGGCGCGGCGTGATGCCGTTGGTCACATTGGTAAAGCGCTCAGGATAGATGCGCGCGAAATCTGCGAAGATATCGCGCGTCATCAGTTGCGAATGCAGCTTCGACACACCGTTGACCTTCTGGCTCGCGACGATCGCGAGGTACGCCATCCGCACACGTCGCTGGCCGTATTCGTCCACCAGCGAAATGCGCCGGATCATTTCCGCGTCGTGGCCGGATTGCTCGCTGACGTGTTTGAGAAACTGCGCGTTGATCTCGAAGATGATCTCGAGATGACGCGGCAACAGGCGCGCGAGCGTCTCGACATCCCACGTTTCGAGCGCTTCAGGCATCAGCGTGTGGTTGGTGTACGAGAACATCTGCTCGATCTGGTGCCATGCCTTGTCCCACGGCACATGATGCACGTCCACGAGCAGGCGCATCAGTTCGGGAATGGCCAGCACCGGATGCGTATCGTTCAGATGTACCGCGACCTTCTCGGCAAAGCGTCCGAAGGTGCTGTGCGTGCGCTGATAGCGGCGGATCAGATCCTGCATGGTCGCCGAGACGAAGAAATACTCCTGCCGCAGCCGCAGTTCGCGGCCCGCCGGAGTCGAGTCGTCCGGGTACAGCAGGCGCGAAACGTTCTCCGACATCGTCTTCGCATCCACGGCGCTGCGGTAGTCGCCACGGTTGAATGCGGACAGATCGAGCTCTTCGCTGGCGCGAGCAGACCACAGGCGCAGCGTATTGGTCGCGCTGGTCGCGTAGCCGGGGATGACCGTGTCGTAGGCCATGGCGTTGACGTGCTCGGTGTCGATCCACTCGACATGCTCGCCGCGCTGCACCGTGCGGCCGCCGAAATGCACGAGGTATTGAATCTCCGAGCGCGGAAACTCCCACGGATTGCCCGCACGCAGCCAGTAATCCGGCGCTTCCACCTGCTCGCCGTCGACGATCTGCTGGCGGAACATGCCGTATTCATAACGGATACCGTAACCGAAACCGGGAATGCCCAGCGTCGCCATCGAATCGAGAAAGCAGGCGGCAAGGCGACCGAGGCCGCCGTTACCGAGCGCGGCGTCCGGTTCCATATCGATCAGAACTTCCATATCGACGCCGAGGCTCGCCAGCGCCTCGCGCATCGGCTCGTAAATGCCGAGCGCCAGCAACGCGTTAGTGAAGGTTCGGCCGATCAGGAATTCCATCGACAGGTAGTACACGCGCTTCACGTCCTGCTCGTACTGCTGCCGCGTGGTTTTCATCCAGCGGGCGACCAGACGGTCGCGTACCGCGAGCGCTGCAGCGTGCAGCCAGTCATGTGGACGCGCCGTTACGGCGTCCTTACCTACGCCGTACATCATGCGGTTGGAAATAGAGCGCCGTAGCGCATCGACAGTGCTGTTGAGCTGGTCAAACTCCAGATCCACGGCCGTCATTGAAGCCTCCGGTAAGTGCGACTCGGCATACGCGGACCGCACAATTGACGGACGGGAGGCGCGCGCCGGTCAGGCGGGTAAATATGCAGAGTAGGACATTTCCAACTTCCCGTCACCGGGACACGCGGCCCACGGCATTGCGCACAGCCTGCCTTCACGCGGTGGGATACAAGGCCGCGCACGGCACGTCAGGCACAGATACGGTGCAAGCACGCCTCAATTGACCGGCTTGCCTGCACTAGTATGGAGGAAGAAGACGACATATCCGCGAACACGTGCTCGATGCACGCATACACCGCGCCGGTCCTCTTCATCCTGCATCGACGGAGGTCGAGATGAACGCACAATCCATGCTCGGAATGTTCCACGCCCAGGAACTGCTGCTGGTTTCGCTGATTCGCGCCCTGCCGCCGGAGACACGTCGCCGGATTGCTGATGAATTCCAGCAACAGGTCGAACTTGCCGAGGCACCGCATTTGAGTGCTGGGCACGAGCGCGATACGACGGAAGCATTCAAGGCGCATATTCGCAAGCTGGCGATTTTGCTGGCTTCGTTGAGCTAAGGGTTCGGCGGGCCGTGGGGTTGACGGATTCGCGTGGGTGGGGAAGGCTCGCGGGCCTCGCTGTGGGAGCGGGTTCGCCCTCCTGAGTTTCATTCATGCCGCAAAGGCTGGTGTTTGAGGACGCCGGCTGGGCCTGACCGTTAGTTGCGTTTGATTCGATAAAACTGCATCTGTGCGAGCCCCAGGTTGCCGCGTTACGCTGCGTGACCTTGCCGGGCCGCCAGCAGGATTTCGCCGGCTCTGTAACAATCTGTCCATTAGCAGCGCGTCGGCTCATACACGTCCGGCAGCCTGTTTCAATCCGCATCACCCTTTCAATCCGCGCGATTTCACCGATCCCGCGAGGCGCTCCTGGCTGCTTCGCCAAGGAACGTGCGCCACCCGATGAGCCCAGCCCTTGTCCGCGAAGACACCGCTTTCACCCGATTACGCACCGCCTGACGATGCCCCGATGTCAGCCAGCAACCGTCGCGCGATGGCGGCAATCATGCTGGCCGTCGCGCTCGCCACGCTCGACACCGCCATCGCCAACACCGCCCTGCCGGCCATCGCCGCCGACCTGCACGCGGCGCCCGCCGCCTCGGTCTGGATCATCAACGCTTACCAGCTCGCGATGGTCGCAACCTTGCTGCCGCTCGCCGCACTCGGCGATATCGTCGGCCATCGGCGCATCTATATTGCTGGGATCGCGGTGTTTACGGTGGCGTCGCTGGCCTGTTCGGTGTCCGGCACGCTGCCGCTGCTCGCCGCGGCGCGGGTGCTGCAGGGCCTCGGCGCCAGCGCGATCATGAGCGTCAATACCGCGCTGATTCGCTACCTGTTCCCACCGCATCGGCTTGGGCGCGGGTTGGGGCTCAATGCGCTGGTGGTGGGGGTGTCGTTCGCGGTCGGGCCGACAGTGGCTTCGCTGATCCTGTCGCTCGCCACCTGGCCCTGGCTGTTCGCGGTCAATGTGCCGCTGGGCGTCATCGCCCTGACGTTCGCCCTGCCCGCGCTGCCTCACACCACGCGCGGCACGCATCAATTCGACCGGGTTGCCGCCCTTCTCAACGTCATCACGTTCGCGGCGCTGATCTTCGCGCTCGGCGAAGCGGCACAGCGCGAGCCCGCCCAGTATGTGCTGGGCGCGGCGGCGGTCGCGCTTGTGTTCGGGCTGCTGCTGATGCGGCGCGAAGCCGGCCACCCGGCGCCCATGCTCCCCGTCGATCTGTTCAAGCTGCCGGTCTTTGCGCTGTCGGCGGTGACCGCGGTCTGCTCATTCGCCGCGCAAGGCCTCGCCTTCGTGTCGCTGCCGTTCTATTTCGAGGATGTGCTGCACCGCAGCCAGGTCGAGACCGGCTTTCTGATGACGCCGTGGCCGGTCGTGGTCGCGTTGGCGGCGCCCTTTGCGGGACGTCTGTCAGATCGCTATCCGCCGGGCTTGCTAGGTGCCATCGGGCTGGCGGTGCTGTCTGCGGGCATGGCGTCGCTCGCGCTCTTGCCGGCGCATCCGCAGGTGCTGGACATCGGCATCCGGATGGCAGTCTGCGGGGCGGGGTTTGGCTTTTTCCAGTCGCCGAATCTGAAAGCGTTGATGGCCAGCGCGCCGCCCGAACGCAGCGGCGGCGCCAGCGGCATCATTGCGACCGCGCGTTTGCTGGGACAAACGACAGGCGCGGCGCTGGTCGCGCTGAGCTTCGGCATTGCCGGCCGGCATGGACCGACACTGGCGCTGACGGCCGGTGCGGTATTCGCTGGCGCCGCGAGCATTGCCAGCGGCTTGCGCCTGTTCGCACCGTCGCATCGCACGGGCGCGGCCGCACCTTCATCGGCCAGGTAGCAAGGGATTGGCCGCGCTGCGGCGGCGCCTTGCGTCAATGCGCGGCGAAATAGCCCTTCGCTGCGGCGAGGAAGGTGTCAATGTCCGCGCGCGATACGTCCATATGCGTCACAAAGCGCGACGCATATAGCATCTGCGTGAGGATGCCGCGTTCTTTCAACCAGGCTTCGAGCGGCGCGCAGTGCTGCGCGGGAAATTGCGCGAACACCATATTGGTGGCCTGCGACAGCACCTTGACCTGATCGATCTGCGCGAGCCCCGCGGCCAGATGTGCGGCGTTGGCATGATCTTCCGCGAGCCGTTCGACGTTGTGATCCAGCGCGTAAAGGCAGGCCGCCGCCAGCACGCCGGCCTGACGCATGCCGCCGCCCAGCACCTTGCGCCACCGATGCGCACTCTGCAACAGCGCCTTGCTGCCGACCAGCACCGAGCCGACCGGCGTCCCTAGCCCTTTCGAGAAGCAGATCGACACCGAATCGAACGGTTCGCACAGCGCCGCCAGCGGCTGGCCGGACGCGACTGCGGCATTGCAGACGCGCGCGCCGTCCAGGTGCGTGGCCAGCTGATACTCGCGGGCGAGCCGGACCGCTTCGGCCACATACCCCGCCAGCAGGACCTTGCCGCCGATCGTATTCTCGAGCGCCAGCAGGCGCGTGCGCGCAAAGTGGTCGTCGATGGGTTTGATGGCGGCCTCGATCTTCTCGAGCGGCAGCGAGCCGTCGGCGGCATTCTCGATTGGCTGCGGCTGGATGCTGCCCAGCACCGCGGCACCGCCGCCCTCGTACTTGTACGTGTGAGCCGCCTGGCCGACGATGTATTCGTCGCCGCGCGCGCAATGCGCCATCAGCGCGGCCAGGTTGCTTTGCGTGCCACTCGGGAAGAACAGCCCCGCTTCCTTGCCCGCGCGCTCGGCTACGGTGGCTTGCAGACGCAATACGGTCGGGTCGTCGCCCCACACGTCATCGCCGGTTTCGGCGGAGGTCATGGCAGTCAGCATGGCCTGACTCGGACGGGTAACGGTATCGCTGCGCAAATCGATCATCTGACATTCCTGTGTGAGAGAGCGCCTCGGCCAGGCTTGGCTTCCGCTGCGACCTGGCGTGGGAGTGCGGCGCGTGAATCACCGAGTGTATTCAATTCCGAAGACGCTGAAAACCATGTGTAAAAACTGCGCCCCCGGCCGCTCTCATCGGATCGTCGGATTTACCCGCCCGACTTCGGCAGCCACGCGAGCGGATCGACAGGATGCCCGTCCTGGCGCACCTCGAACTGGATGGATGCCACACCGCGACTATCCGCGCCGACCTCGCCGATGACCTGCCCTTGCGTGACGGCATCGCCTTCCTTGACCAGCAAGGTGCCGTTCTGGCCGTATGCGGTAATCAGCGTGTCGCTGTGCTTGATGATGATCAACGGCCCGTACGCCTCGATACCGCTGCCCGCGTAGACCACACGTCCCGCGGCCGCAGCCTTGACCGGATCGCCCAGCCTGCCGCCGATCACGATGCCCTTGCTGCTACCCGGCGCAAAGCCCTTGAGTACCGGCCCGCGCAGCGGCCATGTCAACATGCCCTGCTGTGCGACCGCGCCGGCGCCCGCTGTACCAGGCGCGCCCGGCGCACCCGGCACGCCCTGTTGGGCACCTGGCGGATTTTGCGGAGGCAGCGCAGGCGGCGCCACGGCGCCCGGCGGCGGCGCTACCCGCAGCACCTCGCCAACCGTGACGCTGGCGTTGGGCTGCAGACCGTTCCAGCGCGCCAGATCCTGCGGACGCTGGCCGTACGCGGCGGCGATGCCCGGCAAGGTATCGCCGGGATTGACGCGGTAATAGCCCGCGGCCACCTGCCCGGTTGGTACGTTGCTGGTCTGATAGCTCCCGGACGCGCCGTTATACGAGGAACTGTCGCCCCAAGGCGTCATCGCGCAACCGCTGAGCGCGGCCACGACCGACGCAGCCATCAGAACCTGCGAAGCTGCACGTTGCGATTTTTCTGTCATCTGATCATCCTCGGCACGTGAGTCAATCCAATCTTCAGGCGTAGGCGCCGTGGCCGCTGCGGCGCGACCAGCGCACTTCAACACGCTGTACTGGCGACGCCTCTCTGACGCCGTTTGTCCACGGCACGAGCGGCGTGCAACCTTGGTCGCTCCGTGACAGCCGCATTTGGTTCGCGCTCCGAATCAACCTCGTTCGCGCCGCTCAAACACTGCCCTCGGATTCGACCACGAGAATGCGCGCTTCGCCCAACGGATGAGCGACATGCTCGGTGCCCACCGACGCAAAGAACACATCGCCCGTCTCCAGTAGCACAGAACGTTCCTCGCCCGCTTCGCGGTAGCGCATCTCCACCCGGCCGTCGAGGACAGCAAAGACTTCCTCGCCGTGATTCACATGCCACCTGTACGGCTGATCCGTCCAGTGCAGGCGCGTGGTAATGCCCCGCATGTTGGCGATATCGAGTGCACCCCACGGACGCTCCGCCGTAAATGTCTTGCTACGGATAATCTTCATGATGATCGGGCATGCCGGCCGGCACGGCCAGTCCATGCAAAGTCATGCTGCGCTGCACAGAAGCAGCCGTGAAAGCCTCGCCAAACCAGCTTGTGCAGGCCCGCTACGAAACCCGGCCGGAAAAATCTTCTCGCGCCATTATAGGGCGCGCCGCCTGCTGCCTACGCCTCGCGCCGTCGCGCCGCGCGTCAGCCCGATTCGTGTGATCATTGAATCCCGCATTGCCTCGCCTATACTGGGTCTTGCTGAAGCAACGCACCGCAGGCGAACCGCTCGCCGCCATGTCCTGTCCGTGAGGAGCTCGGGGATGAACAAAGCCACGTTTCTGGCCGTGCAGTTAAACGTCGAAGATGTTGCGGCATCCCCAGGTCTGGTTGAACTGCTCAATACCCACCTCGTGTTCGCGGCGGATGTGGCCGAAGCGGCTGACGCGCTGGTCCAGCTCGCCAGCGTTGCCGGCCTCTCGAGCGGCGTCGAGGCCAGCGTCGAGATTCCCGCTCTCGCGCTCGAGCGCTTGCGCGAAGCGCTCGACAACCTCAGCGGCTACGACGAGTCGTGGCTGCTCGCACTCGAACCCAGCAACGAGCTATTCGACGATATCGGGCGTCGCCGACGCATGTTGCACTGAGTAGCGCCGCCGCAGGCTGGCAGGCTCTGCCGCTACAGACCGACCGAACCGACGCCAAAACGCAAAACGCCGACCAGATTGCCTGGCCGGCGTCTTTTACCGCATACCGAAGTCCGGCTGTGCTCAGGACCAGTTGGCGTGGAAGCTACCCGGCTTGTCGACGCGTTCGAACGTATGCGCACCGAAGAAGTCGCGCTGCGCCTGCACCAGGTTGGCCGGCACACGTTCCGAGCGATAGGCGTCGAAGTACGCCACCGCCGAGGCAAACGCCGGCACCGGCACGCCGGCCTTGATCGCCGCAATCACCACATCGCGCAGTGCGGACTGGTAGTTCGACGCGATGTCGTTGAAGTACGGATCGAGCAGCAGATTGGCAATCTGCTTGTCCTTCGTATAGGCATCGGTAATCTTTTGCAGGAAGCGGGCGCGGATGATGCAGCCCGCGCGGAAGATCTTCGCGATCGTGCCGAAGTCCAGATCCCATTTGTACTCTTGCGAAGCGGCCCGCAATTGCGCGAAGCCCTGCGCATACGAGATCACCTTGCTGAAATACAACGCGCGGCGCACCGATTCGATAAACGCGGCGCGGTCGCCCTCGAACGCTTTGGTTTCCGGTCCCTTGATGACCTTGCTCGCGGCCACGCGTTCGGTTTTCAGCGACGACAGCACGCGCGCGAATACCGATTCGGTAATCAGCGGCAGCGGCACGCCGAGATCGAGCGCGTTCTGGCTGGTCCACTTGCCGGTGCCCTTTTGCGCCGCACGGTCGAGGATCACGTCGACCAGATCCTTGCCCGTTTCGTCATCCTTCTTGCTGAAAATCTTCGAGGTGATTTCGATCAGATAGCTGTCGAGTTCGCCCGTATTCCATTCGGTGTAGACCTCGCCCAGTTCCTTGTTCGACAGACCGAGCACCTGCTTCAACACCGCATAGCTTTCGGCGATCAACTGCATATCGCCGTATTCGATGCCGTTGTGCACCATTTTCACGAAGTGCCCCGCACCGTCCGGCCCCATGTAGGCGACGCACGGTTCGCCGTCCGGCGCCTTGGCGGAGATTTCGGTGAGGATCGGCGCGACCAGGTCGTAGGCGTCGCGTTGACCGCCTGGCATGATCGACGGACCTTTGAGCGCACCTTCTTCACCGCCCGACACACCCGTGCCGATGAAATGCAGGCCGGCCTTGGCGAGTTCCTGGTTGCGGCGAATCGTGTCGGTGAAATGTGTATTGCCGCCGTCGATCAGGATGTCGCCCTTGTCCAGCAGCGGCTTGAGCAGGTTGATGGTGTCGTCGGTACCGGCACCGGCCTTGACCATCATCAGGATGCGGCGCGGTTTCTCCAGCGAATCGACAAACTCTTCGAGCGTGAAGGTCGGCACCAGCTTACGGTCCGGATATTCTGCGATCAGTTCATCGGTTTTCTCGCGGCTGCGGTTGTACACGGACACCGCATGGCCGCGGCTCTCGATGTTGAGTGCCAGATTACGGCCCATGACCGCTAGCCCCACTACGCCGATTGCCTGTTTGCCCATTTGAATTCTCCAGATTTCCAGATTGTCGTGACGCCGCGCCGCAATTGACGTTGGCGGGATGTCGAGGATGAAAGCATAAAAGAAATGGCCGATTGCCGCTCGCTAACGGGCCCACACGGAGCCCCCGCGTTTGAATCTCCCTTCAGACCCGCCTGGCGCGCTAGCGTTTCGTCAGCACCAGACTGAAATTGTTGGCCGGCATGCCGACCGGTTCCCTGCATGTGAGCCCTTGTGCTTCGCCGAGCGCCACCACGGCTTCCATATTCCGGACGCCCCACGCCGGATTGCGCTCGCGCAGATGCTGGTCGAACACTTCGTTGCTCGGCGCCGTATGCGCGCCGTGCCGCCGGTAGGGCCCGTACAGATACAGTACACCGCCGCTGTCGAGCAGGCGGCTCGCGCCGTCGAACAATGCCTCGGTGGCTGTCCACGGCGAGATGTGAATCATATTGATGCAGACCACCGCTTGCGCTGCGTCGATGCCCCACGAGGCGCGTTCGACGCTCAGTTCGAGCGGCGCGCGCACATTGGCGAGGCCGCTATGCGCGGTCCACGCGGCAATCGACTCGCGGGCGTGGACGTCGGGGTCGCTCGGCTGCCAGATGAGTCCGGGCAGCGCCGCCGCAAAATGTGTCACGTGCTGACCGCTGCCGCTGGCGATTTCAAGCACCACGCCGCTCGCGGGCAACACCTGCCGCAAGACGGCGAGGATCGGCTCGCGATTGCGTTCGGCGGCGGGGGCATGCTGGCGCAGCGTGGGATCGGGTAGGGTCATGTCAGTCAAGGCCGGTGCGTAGTCTTTCGCCGAGGGGTTCGTCGCGACGGTCGGATACAGGGTCGGCGCGGCAAGCGGCGTTCCATTATCGGCGATCTGCGGGCGATATGGCGAGGGCGCTCAATCCAGCGCGAGACGCGCGGCGAGTGCGGTCAGCGTGTCGGCGCAGGGCGCGGCGATCTTCAACGACAACAACGGATCGGCGCGCGTACGGCCGAGATTGATTGCGGCGATCGGTTTGCCCATCTTTTGCGCCCACACGCAGAAGCGATAGCCCGAATAGACCATCAGCGACGAACCGACCACCAGCATGGCATCGGCCGCTTCGAGCGCGCGGGTGGCCTCGTCGACCGTCACACGCGGCACGTTCTCGCCAAAGAACACCACCGAAGGTTTCAGCAGGCCGCCGCAATTCGGACACGCAGGAATGCGAAAGCCGCCGAGGTCGTGCCATTCGAGGTGCGCGTCGCCGTCGGCGGCGGGCTCGGCGACTACGTCGAGCAACGCGGGGTTGTCGGCTTCGAGCGTCTGCTGGATCGTCGCGCGGGCATGCCGCGTGCCGCAATCCAGACAGGTCGCCGCGCCGATGCTGCCGTGCAGTTCGATCACGTCGCTGCTGCCCGCGCGCTGATGCAGGCCATCGACGTTTTGTGTGACGAGAGTCGGCACATGCCCGGCCGCTTCGAGCCTGGCCAACGCACGATGCGCGTCGTTCGGCCGGGCCTCGGCCACCACCGGCCAGCCAATCATGCTGCGCGCCCAATAGCGTTGCCGCGCCGCAAGCGAGCCGAGAAACTCCTGCAAGGTGATCGGCGGCGAACGCTTCCACTCGCCGTTTTCGTCGCGATAGCCGGGAATGCCGGAGTCGGTGCTGATTCCCGCGCCCGTCAGCACAAACAGACGCGGGTGACGCTGGACGAACTCATGGAGTTCATCCAGCGCGGGCGTTTGCATCGGGGCGGCCTGAAGGTCGGTCATAAGTGCGGACTGTCGAGGATAGGCGGGTTTACGTTGCGTTTCAGGTTGCAGGGCTTGGCTTGATGCCCGCGAGCATGGACACACTCCGGGTCGCCTTAACGCCGGTGGCCGCGTGCCCCGGCGGCAGGCCGCGGCTGGCGCGCCTGCCATTGCGCAAGCGCGGTCTGATAGCGCTCCAGCGCGTCGTCGTACAGGTCGAACACGCACGGGTTGCATCCGCTGTGACAGCAATCGTCGAGGCCGGGCCGCACAGGGGGCACCGGCGGTGGATCGTCGAGCGCGTGGTCCTGCTGCGGGTCGCGTGGTTTGTCCAACGGCAAAGCTCGAGACACGGCGCTATCCGGGTAACGGGAGTCAGTCAGTATAAGTTGATCTCAAGGGTGGCGTGCTGTGTGCGACGCCGATTGCGATCACAGCTTTTCGCCGCAGATGGACGGCCGGGACGATGCCCCTTGAGGTGACCGTCCCGTCGCTCGCTGCGCGCCGGCATTCCCGGTCGCGCCGCCTTACCCCCGTCCGACAAACGGCATCTTGGTCGCCATGATCGTCATCGACTGCACGTTCGCGGACAGCGGCAGCTCCGCCATATGCAAGACCGCGTCGGCGACCAGTTCCACATCCATGAGCGGCTCGATCGCGATCTCGCCGTTGGCCTGCGGCACGCCACGCGCCATGCGCGCGGCCATCTCGGTGGCCGCATTGCCGATGTCGATCTGCCCGCAGCAAATGTCGTATTTACGGCCGTCGAGCGACACCGATTTGGTCAGGCCGGTAATCGCGTGTTTGGTCGACGTGTAGGCAATGCTGTTCGGGCGCGGCGCGTGAGCCGAGATCGAACCGTTGTTGATGATGCGTCCGCCCTGCGGCGTCTGTGTCTTCATCATGCCGAAAGCCGCACGGGTGCAGAGAAACACGCCGGTCAGGTTGGTGTCGACCACGGCGCGCCAATCTTCGACGCTGAGCTCGTCGATCTCGACCGGCGGACCGCCGCGTCCGGCGTTGTTGAACAGCACATCGAGGCGGCCATAGCGCTGGCGGATCGCGTCGAAGAGCGCGGCGACGCTCGCCGCATCGCTGACATCACAGGCCACGGCGAGCGCGTCCGCGCCGCGTTGCTGCGCCTCGGCGGCGAGTTCGTCGAGCGGCGTCTGACGGCGCCCGGTCAGCACCACGCGATAGCCGTGTTCGAGCAGTCTAAGCGCCGTCGCACGGCCGATGCCGCTGCCCGCGCCGGTTACCAGCGCTACCTTGTTTGTTGCGGTCACAACCTGTCTCCTTGCAAACGAATCGGACGAAGCAGATGAATCAGATGAATCAGATGAATCAGATGAATCAGATGAATCGCGTCAAACGTACCACGTCTGCGCCACGCCGGCAGCGAAGTCTGCGGGCCAATTGACTCAACAGGCTCGACGCTGGCCGCAGCCTGCGCGCCGGCCCGCCTCGCGCAGCGTTGGCTCCAACCTTTGTGCCGACCCGCCTCGTCCGCTCAAGTGGACGATTGCCAAATTTATTTGTTATGTTATAACATTTCACAAAATCGCACGCTGGACTCGGCTGCCACGCAGCGCGAACTCGCACGATGCGACACGAGGATTCCCACCCGCATAACAAGAACATGAAACATCACACACTCATTTCGCGTGCCGCCTTGCTGCTGTTTGCGCAGACCCTTTCCCTGCATGTCCTTGCTGTATCGGGGGGCGCGCCCGTGACAGGCGTCGTCACCGATACGCAAGGGCATGCGCTCGAAAACGCCGCCGTTTCCTTGCAGGATTCCGACGGCCATACGCTTGCGCAAACACACACGAACCACGACGGCAGTTTCGTGTTGCCTGTTGTCCAGCCGGGCACCTATGCCGTCACGGCCGGCGCCAAGGGGTTTGGCGCCAATTCCAGCCTCGCTACCGTCGACGGCAGCACGCCTCACCCGTTGAAGATCGCGCTCGAAAAAGGCAGCGCGATGGATGTCAACGTTCAGGCGCAACGTCTCGACGTGGCCCGTAACGGCCTGCAGCCAGCAGTCGGCGCAAGCGTCTACCGTTTCACGCAAGCGGACATCCAGGCGCTGCCGCAAGGCGACAACACACCGATCAACCAGGTTCTGCTGCAGGCACCAGGAGTCGCGAACGATTCGTATGGCCAGCTCCATGTGCGCGGCGATCACGCCGACCTGCAATACCGGATCAACGGCATCATCATTCCCGAGCCGATTAGCGGCTTCGGGCAGTCGCTCGATACGCATATCATCGATCAGGTGAACCTGATCACCGGCGCGTTGCCTGCGCAATACGGCTATAAAACCGCTGGGATCGTCGACATCACGACCAAATCGGGCGACCTCGGCAACGGCGGTTCCGTCGACGTGTACGGCGGCAGCCATCAGACGCTGCAAAGCAGCGCCGACGTGTACGGTTCGCAAGGACCGCTAAGCTATTTCTTCACCGGCACGCTCGGGGTGAACAACCTCGGCATCGAAGCGCCGACGTCGGACGGCAGTCCGCTGCACGATCACACGCGCCTCGGCAACGGCTTCGGCTATCTGTCGTACATCATCAACCCGCTCACGCGTGTGACGTTGATGGCGGGCACGGCCGCCAACCAGTTCGAACTGCCCAACACGCCAGGCTTGCCAACCAATTTCGCACTTGCTCGCCAGACGTCTTTCAATTCCGCCAATCTCAACGAAACGCAATCGGAACTGAACAACTTCGCCGTGCTGGCGTTGCAAGGCACCAACGGCGACGCGCTCGACTATCAGGTGTCGCTATTCACCCGATACACGCGCACCCAGTTCAATCCGGACCCGGTGGGCGATCTGATGTTCAACGGCGTGGCGTCGACGGACTTCCGCAGCAACCAGGCAGAGGGCGTGCAGGCCGACACGACGTTCCGGCTCAACAACACCCACACGCTGCGCGGCGGTGCGTGGCTCGAACAGGAACACGCCGTGTTCAACGACAGCGTCGCCGTGTTCCCAACCGACGCCAATGGCAACCCGCTTTCGGACGTCCCCTTCACCATTAACGATTCGGGCGCGAGCACCGGCTATCTGTATAGCGCCTATCTGCAGGACGAATGGAAGCTCAACAGCAAGCTCACGCTGAACTACGGTCTGCGCTACGACGGCATGGACGAGTACGTGCATGCGAACCAGTTGAGCCCGCGCATCGGCCTCGTGTTCACGCCGACCAACGCCACTACGCTGCACGCCGGCTATTCGCGCTACTTCACACCGCCTGATTTCGAACTGGTCTCGGCTTCGACTATCACGCGCTTTAACGGCACCACCAATCAGAGCGAAGTCACTCAGGACAGTCCGGTACAACCCGAGCGCAGCGACTATTTCGATATCGGCGTCACGCAACGCGTCACACCAGCGCTCACCGTCGGGCTCGACGCGTACTACAAGATCGCAAGCAACCTGCTGGATGAAGGCCAATTCGGCACAGCGCTGATCTTCACGCCGTTCAACTACCAGTACGGCCGCGTCTACGGACTCGAATTCACCAGCAACTACAAGCAGGGCAACGTCTCCGCGTATCTGAATCTGGCGTATAGCCGGGCGCAGGGCAAGGACGTCGATTCGGCGCAGTTCAACTTCAGCGCGGCCGAACTCTCGTTTATTGCCAGCAACTGGGTGTTCCTCGATCACGACCAGCGTATGACCGTTTCGCTCGGCGGCGCCTATGACCTCGGCAGGACCACTTTCACGGCCGATGCGATAGTCGGCAGCGGCCTGCGTAGCGGCTTTGCGAATACCGACAAGCTACCGTGGTACGGACAACTGAATCTCGCTGTGATCCAGCATTTCGACGTATCGATCGTCGGCAAATTCGATGCCCGTCTCGTGCTGATCAATGCGATCAACAGCGTGTATGAACTGCGCGATGGTTCGGGTATCGGCGTTGAAGCGCCGCAGTATGGCCCGCAGCGCGCCATTTATGCCGGCCTCACCAAGCGGTTCTGATCTCGCGGGTGACAGCAAGGCAACCGAAGGAGTTTCACCATGAACGACTGGACCAATCTCGCCGATGTCGCACGCCTCGGCGGCTGGGTGATTTATCCGCTGACCGTGCTGGCGATTGTCGCGCTTGCCATCACGCTCGATCGGACTTATGCGTTCTGGCGGTTTGCGCGTATGCCGGAATCGCTGAGCGCCGCAGCGGCCACTGATGTGCCTGGCAGAGCGAAGCTTCCCAGCGGCTTGCCGCGACAGCATGCCTTTAGCCGGATCGGCCGCCTGCTCGACGACACGCGGGGCCCGTTGTGGCGCATCGAAACTCGGGTCGAAGCCGCCGCCGCGCGAATCGAGCGCGACATGGGCCGCGGCCTGTGGCTACTCGAAACGATCGTGACGGCAGCGCCATTGCTAGGTCTGCTGGGCACGATCGTCGGCATGATGCATTCGTTCAGGCTGATCGGCGGTGACGGCCTGGTCAACCCGCCGGGTGTGACCGGCGGCGTCGCGCAGGCTTTGATCGCGACGGCGATTGGTCTCGTCATCGCCCTCGTCGCGCTGTTTGCGTTCAACTTCTTTTCGCGCCGCATCGACCGGTTGATGGACGAACTCGAATCGTTCGCCAACGAAGCCCTTAGCGAGTTGCGCCTTGCCAGCGAAAGCGCGGGGCGGTCAGCATGAAACTGCGGCGCTCACGCCGCTCGAAGCGCGGCCGCATCGAAATCATTCCCATGATCGACGTGATGTTCTTTCTGCTGGCCACTTTCATGCTGACCTCGCTGGCCATGCAGCGTCTCGACGCGGTGCGGATCAACCTGCCGCAAGGACACGCGCAGCCCCTAACGCAGGACAAACCGCTGACCCTCTCGGTCAATCAGGCTAACCAGGTATTTATCAATCAGCAGGCCGTGCGACTCGATCAGATCACGCCGACTGTCGCGCGCCTGCTGCGCCCCGATGCCAAAGTAGTGGTAGCCGCTGACGATCACGCATCGCATGGTGTCGTGGTGCAGGCCATGCTGGCCGCTCGCCGGGCCGGCGCCGAACATTTTCTTGTTGCCGTGCATCGTGAATAGCGGCTTGCAGCAACTGCTGGCACTCGCCGACCGCGAGCGCGTGCGATTCCCTTTAGCCGTTCTGTTGGCTGCAATGCTATGCCTCGCGCCGCTCGTGCATTCCGTGGACTGGCTTTCGAGCCGCAAGACTGCGCCCCGCACGGTGCTAACGACCATCGAGATGCGTCTGGTTGAACTGACGCCACCAGTGCCAGCGGAATCTGCTGCCGCAGTGGCGCATGCTTACGCGGCACCGCCGCCGCAGGCAGTGAAGCGTCCGTCGAGCCCGGTGCAGGTTCAGCCACAGCCACAGCCACTCGCGCACGTAGCCCCACTGCGCAACGCTCCCACGCCCACAACGCCGCAGCGCGAAGCGCCACGCTCGCCAGCGGCGCCGGCCACGCACGATCAACCACCTGCGGCTTCGGCGCAAGCACCGGCCACGCACGATCAATCGGCTCCGGCTTCGGTGCAAGCACCGGCGATGGAAGCCGCGCAAGCTGCATCGAGTGCGCCAGCAACGCCGCTGAACCGTACGGCCTCCGCGGCATCATCCGCATCATCCGGCACCAACGAGGCGCGCCTGCTCTCGCAACCCATGCCGGCATTGCCCGACGATCTGCGCGAACAGGGCTATCAGGTCACCGCCGTCGCCCACTTCAAGGTACGCGCAGACGGTACCTTCGACGTCGCACTGGTGAAGCCAACGCAAAATCCGCGGCTCAATCAGATTCTGCTGGAGACCTTACACCGCTGGCGCTTCTTCCCTGCGATGGAAAACGGCCACCCGGTTGAAAGCGATCAGGTTGTGCGCGTGCACTTCTCGGTAAGTTGAATCGAACCGGGCTACAGACGGAAATCCGCCGCCAGGTCCTCGTCGCCACGCGCTTCGAGTTCACCGCTACGGCAGGCTTTCATGAATAGATCGTAGTCCTTCTCGACCTGGTCCGCGTACCCGAACGCGTACTCGCTCAAAGCCTCGCCGAACTGATCGCCGCGGCCAATATACGCGCTGAGCTCGATCGCCTTGCCGCTCGCTTTCGCATGCGCTCGTGCCATGACCCATCCGCACAGCTTTGCGTAACCCAGCAGCAGGTCGTTATCGAACAGTTCGATGTTCGCCGAGAGCTTCATGTCGCGCAGTTGCCGGAAATAGAAATGCCGGCCCGATGGACCAGTCGACCAGCCGAGGAAAATATCGCTCGCTGCCTGCAACACCCGCTGGCCGCGCACGACGCGTTCGCCATCGTGATGGATGGTCTGGCCTTTAAAGTACTGCGCGATCACCGACTGACGCGCTTCCTTGATCTGCAAAAAGAGCGGCTTGCCGATGTGATCCGTATTGAGCAGCACCAGACAGCGTGTGCCCACGCTGCCCACGCCGACCACCTTGAACACCAGGTCCTGCATCGAAAAATGGCTGAGCAGTTCGCGCCGGTCGTGGCTCAGCGTCTTCAGATATTCGCCGTACATCGGGCCGATCAGCTTGCGCCAGTCGCCGAGCGTGAACCAGTCGTCTTCGGCCTCGAACATCGTATTCGTGCCGTGTACGTGAAAGAGTCCGGGCGGCGCATCGCGAATGGTCAGCTTGTCGCCGTCGTGTTCGCACATCTTGTCCAGCATGCTTTCCTGGGTGCGCCCCGCGGCCTTTTCCATGCCGCGCCTGACCGTGCGGCGACGCTCGGGCGTCAACGCCGTTTCAGCCATCCGTTCGAACGAAATGCGTTCGTACCACAACTCCAGCGAGCCGCATTGCGCATACTGCGTCATGCGGTCACGGTACTCGTTTACCGCTGTCATCACCAGATCGCCCGCGAAACCGCGACTCAGGCGCATATGCCGCGCGGCTACCACGAGACTGGCAGTCAAGCGCTTGAGGTCCCATTCGAAGGGGCCGATCGCCACTTCGTCGAAGTCGTTCAGATCGAATATGAGTTGCCGTTCGGGCGTCGCAAAACCGCCGAAGTTCATTAGATGGCCGTCCCCGCAGATCGGCATGACGAGGCCGGTATCGGGAAGGTGGCCCAGATCGTGAGCCTGAATGATCGCGCTGCCGCGAAAGAACGTGAATGGCGACACGCCCATGCGACCGTAGCGCAACGGCACGAGTTTCTGAACCCGCCCTTCGCTGCTTTGCTTGAGAAGATCGACCGGATTGCGATGGATTTCGCCCACCGTGCGATGACTCGAACGCTTCGAATGTTCGCGCGCCGCCCGGCCAATGGCCTCCCGTTCCGCGATGGTGCTGGCTTTCATGCTCTTCTCCGTTTCGGGTGACTCGCCGTAGCCGGTGAGATCTGGGCCCACGCCGTTACCGTGCCAACGCACCCACATCGGAGCGCACCGGCTTGCACGATTCGTTTTGTTGTTCGAAGACCGCCTCACTGCCACGCTGGCTGACGCCATCGCATGGCCGTATTAAATCCTGTGCTGAACCCGGGCGCAAGTGCAGCCACCCGAGAGGCAGAAAGGGGCTGGTGCCACCCTTGCGCACCGGCCCCTTTCTCTCTCACGACACGACTTAACCGCACGTAGAGCTTTGCTCGTCAACGCCGTCACTGTCACGACAGCGTCATCGGAATGTGCGACACGCACGTGACCATCACAGCGCGTTTCGACCTTTTACCGAGCCTTGCAGACTTAACGCATTCCCAATGTCGAATCCGATGCGGTGCGGACATCAGCGGACAATCCCGCGAGCCGATCGCGGGCGACGCTGGCCACATGATCGAAGGCTGCACGTTGACGGCCTGCCAGCAGTACCGCGCTGGAGCGACTCGTCAACCTGAGCGGATCGGCAGGTTGATTGTTCAGGCGTACTTCGAAATGCAGATGCGGTCCAGTTGCGACGCCCGACTGCCCGACCGCGCCCAGCGGCTGCCCTTGACTGACTCTCGCGCCCACGCGCAAGCCGCTGGCGAACGCCGACAGGTGGCCGTAGTAAGTGGTATAGCCGCGTGCATGACGCACGACGACATGCTTGCCGTAACCGCTATCGAGGCCCACGAACTGCACCGTTCCTGCCGCAGCAGCCACGACAGGCGTTCCCTGCGCTGCCGTCAGATCCACGCCCGTATGCAGCAGACGCAGCCCCGTCACCGGATGAATCCGATAGCCGAACGGCGAACTCACGCGGACGTAATTCAGCGGCATGGCGAACGGCTCGGCGGTAAGACGCTGACCATCGAACGAGTAATAGTCACCGGCCGTTCGCCCGGATGCGATGAACCACACAGCGCGGTACGTCTGGCCCGCCAAGCGGATCTCTAGCGCCGTCACGCGTCTGCGCGACGAGGCCGCCAGATTGCCTGCCACGGGTTCGTAGACGATACGGTAGTAATCGCCCGCCTGAACGGGTCGCCTAACATCCAGGTGTCCGGCGACGATGCGACTGAGTTGCGCCGCGAGGTCGGCCGGCAACCCGACAGGCGTCCATGCCGCGCGCGAACCGCCTTGCAGCCGTCCGGTAAAGCTGCCAGCGTCGGCCGCCGGCATGCTCAACGGCGCCGGGCTCGAAAGGGTGGAAGGTGTGCCATCCATCGCGCTTGGGCCGGTCACGCCAAGGTGGACGGCACCGGGATTGGCAGCAATACGCCCGGACCACTCATGCGGATTCGCAGCCGGGGCGAGCGGCGCGCATAGGTACGGGCTGAGCGAGCACAGGGTCGCCAGCACCGGCTCATTCAGCGACAACCTGTCCAGGGGACGTGCACGCAAGTCATGGCGCAGCGAAGGCTGCATGAGTGAGCCATCGGATGTCGTACGCATGACGGACACGGGCGGCAGTCCACCAGCGACTGGCCGGCTAAAGCCAACCGGCATCCCGGCTTTGGATTGCGCGCCCAGCACGGCCCATTCCACTGCGAGTCCGCTGGCGCCGGCCGTTGCGGGCCGGCTGCGCGCATTCGCCACGACGCCTGAGGCAACCGGAGCGCCCAGTGCGGCGATCGCACTACTCAGCAGGGCCGCGCTGGCGGCAATACCGATCGGGGATTTGCGTTTGAGATGAGCCTGGCGGCTCGTATCAGTGGAAATGACCTGCTCGCGCGCGAAGATGTTACGTAGATACGGCCACATGACGTAGAAATCTCGCAGTCGAAACAGAAAGGCTGCGGGCTTGAGCGACAGTGCAACAACACTAGGCAGCAGTGCAGAACAGATGCGCAAGCAACCGTAGGAGACTTACGACATCGGACCGTACAGCCCAGCAACAGGGATCACGAGTGTACTGACAGCGATGCTTCGTAAAAATAGGACTAGTCCTGTCTTGTCCGACGCAAATCTGATCGCCAATAAGATTCAATGCGCCGCCGCTCGCGACTTTGCCGCGCTGCGGCACTACACGGCGTTCAGCGCGAGATTCCATGCAGTGTTGCGATTGCCTTTGCTCCTTTGCCGGCTTGATTTCCCCGCATATCGCGCCACGGCTCGCTGATCGATATTGCGGCGCGCAAAAACGAACCATCCGCAGGCTGCATGCCGGTTTTGGATGAAGAAAAACCCGGCACCAGGCCGACACCTTATGCACTCCCATCTCATATTGCCAATGGAATCGGCGCAACCTATCGTGTGAAAGGCGGTCTGACCGTCGTATGCGGCTTCAATCAATATGATGTTTAAGAGCATATATTGCGCGACGGGCGAAGCGACTCTCGTCACGCGGCGACGTTCAAGCATTGCGACGCGCGCGCCGATAACAATGACTACACGCAAACGGAGACACAACATGAGCAGCATTACTGAGCCGAGTGGGACGCCAGGCTCTGCCCCATTCTTTTCCAAACAGGCCACCATCGCAGGACCGGGCTTCTCGCGCTGGATGGTGCCACCCGCCGCGCTCGCCGTGCATCTCTGTATCGGTCAGGCTTATGCGTTCTCGGTTTTCAACGGACCGCTCACGAAGGTCATCGGCCTCACCCAGTCCGCGCCGGATGACTGGTCGCTCACCACGCTCGGCTGGATCTTTTCGCTGGCAATCGTGTGCCTGGGCTTGTCGGCGGCGTTCGCCGGCAAATGGCTCGAACGGGTGGGACCACGCCGCACGATGTTCACCGCGGCATGCTGCTTCGGCGGCGGCTTTCTGGTTTCTGCGCTCGGCGTCTGGATGCATCAGATTGTCTTGCTCTATCTGGGCTACGGTGTAATCGGCGGGATTGGTCTCGGGCTCGGCTATGTCTCGCCTGTTTCGACGCTGATCCGCTGGTTCCCCGACCGTCGCGGCATGGCAACCGGCATGGCGATCATGGGCTTCGGCGGCGGTGCGATGATTGCAGCACCGTTGTCCGTGGCGCTGATGAATCACTTCCGCAGTGCAACCGGCAATGGTGTCGCAGAAACGTTCGTAGTACTGGGCATTGCGTATTTCATCTCGATGTCGATCGGCGCACTCGCGATCCGCGTGCCCCCCGCCGACTGGAAACCGGCCGGCTGGACGCCCCCCGTCGGCAACCACAACAAGATGATCTCGCGCAATCACGTGGATATCGATCAGGCGCTGAAGACTCCGCAGTTCTATCTGATCTGGCTCGTCCTGTTCCTGAACGTGACGGCGGGCATCGGCATTCTCGGCCAGGCATCGGTGATGATTCAGGAGAGTTTCAAGAATACGGTGACGGCCGCGGCGGCAGCGGGCTTTGTCGGCTTGCTGTCGCTCTTCAACATGGGCGGACGTTTTGTATGGGCCTCCGCGTCCGACTGGATCGGCCGTAAAAACACCTATTTCATCTTCTTTGCACTAGGCGCTGTGCTGTACTACTTCGTGCCGACGTTCGCCACATCAGGGCAGATTGCGCTGTTCGTGTTCGCCTACTGTGTGATTCTGTCGATGTACGGCGGTGGTTTCGCAACCGTACCGGCTTATCTGGCCGATATGTTCGGCACGGCTTTCGTCGGCGGCATTCACGGCCGTCTGCTGACCGCATGGGCGGCCGCTGGCGTGGCCGGCCCGGTGCTGGTGAACTACATCCGCGCCTATGAAGTGGCGCATGGTGTGGCCAAAGCCGACGCGTACACGATGACGGTGCACATCATGGCGGTCCTGCTGGTGGTGGGCTTTGTATGTAACCTGCTGATCAAACGCGTAGACGAAAAGCACCATATGAGCGACGCACAACTCAAAAGCGGACAATGAAGGAGACCGAAATGAGCACGATTCAGACTAGCCGACCTACCTCCACGATCAAGCTCGCAGTCTTCTGGCTGTATGTGCTGATTCCGCTTGCATGGGGTGTGGTGAATACGCTGCTGCAAGCAATGAAATTGTTTAACTGATTGCAGCACTTAGCGGGGAACGGCCCCACGTAAAACGACGTGGGGTCCTGCCTGCCGCAGGCCAGTAACACACCGTATCCGCGTTCGCTCCGAACACCTTGCGCAGGATGCGAACTCACGCCTCACTCCCTGACCTCCAGGGTCACGGGAAACGTAATTTCAAAGATCGTCCCCTCGCCCTCATTCGAATCGAAACGGATCTGTCCGCCCAGCACGCGCGTCAACTCGCGGACAATCGCGAGTCCCAGACCCGCACCGGGGATGTCGTCCTCCGCGGCCCGCTCGAACTCCTTGAACACCCGCTCACGATCAGACGCCCCGATCCCCACACCGGTGTCTGAGACCCGCAAACGCCAGTGGTCGGCGCCGTCCGCGATCATCGCCAGTTCGATCTGGCCCACCTTGGTGTATTTCGCGGCGTTGGTCAGCAGGTTCAGCGCCACCTGTTTCAGCTTGAGCCGATTCGACGCGATCGTGCTCAAGGCGTCATCGAACGTAGGGTTCAGACGCAAGCCCTTCGCTTCGATAGCCGGACCGCACGCAGCCACCAGTTCGTCGAACAAACCACGCAAGTCGAAACGCTCGATTGCCGCGTGATGACTCTCGCCTAGTATGACTGAATATTCGACCAGTTCATCCACTAGCGTCTTCATGTCGGCCGCCTGGCGGTTGGCGAGCGCCAGCGCCGCTTCGACTTTCGCCGGTGCCCGCGACATGAGTTGCAGCGCCATCGAAAAGACATTCAGGAAATTCCGCAGATCGTGCACGACGCTCCGCGTGATCTGCATGCGCGATTCGTACAGGTCGCCCACCAGCTCCTGCTTCAAGGTGAGCTCGTGATTGGCTCGCTCCAGCTGGCCGGTATATTCATCGATCTTACGGTCGCGCTCGGTGAGCACTTCGCGTATCGACGTGAGCGTGACAAAGCTGACTGCCTCGTCGATGAAATGCCGCGCCCGTTCCTCATGCCGCCGCGTGAAATGCGGCCGTGATTCGCTGAACACCACAATCTGGCCGGCCAGCATCTGCCGGAACAGGTCGAGTTCGCGCACCAGTTCGTCGATCCGATACCCTTGGCGCCAGCGCAGTTTGCCGTGCTTGCGCGCGTTGCGCTCGATGGCCGGCTCGACCCGATCGAGATCCTGCTCTTCCAGCGCGCTGCAGATTTCCTCGAGAATGACCGGAATATGGTCGGAGAGCTGCTCGTAGGTCAGCCGGTCGGCATCGCTCAGTTCGGTGTCCTGAAACACGGCCCTCATCCAGCGCTCGGTCAGATTGACCTGGTCCAGACGAAGGCTCTCGGCAAATGCCCGGAGCGGACGGAGTGAGATATCAGACATTAGTCAGGGCCTGCCGCTACGAAGAAGGGAGATGGTGACATGTGGCCGGCAGCATGCCGAGCGCAAGATCTGGCGCATAGGGCGGGACCGGCACGCCTTAGTATGCGCGATGTGATCGGCAAACATCAATTACGCCCGTGCGCGTGCCGCCCCGTAGCGCGGCCGGTCGCGATTTCACCGGCCGGGCAGACGGCCGGGCGGTCGCGCGTCAAAGGCGAATCGTTACGTCATACGATTACGTGAAAAATCCGCTCGCCGCCCGCAGGCGAGCCGTGACTAGACCCGTTCGAACAGGACGTCTTGCGCGCCTTCCCACAGCACCTTGGTGCCGAGTTCGCGCAGATGCTCCTTGCCTTCGACGACAGTCAGGAAATGATTACCGGCCAGTTGCCCCATCTTGCTGGCGAAACAGCACGAGCCATAGGCGAGGATGATCTCGGTTTCGCTGTAGCCGCCGGGATAAAACAGGATGTCGCCCACCGAGGGATGGCTCGTGTGGTTCTCGAAACCGACTTCCTTGCCGTCGTTTTCCAGCTTGAAGTCGCCGAGCGGCACCCAGCAGCCTTCGCCGCTCCAGCGGACGTGGATCAGCTTCTGGCGATACGGCAGAAGCTTCAGGAAGGCGGCCACCGTCAGTGGCGCGTCGGGATGGGTTTCGGCGATAAATTCGTGGCCGCAGGAGGTAATGCGAAGTCGCGTCATTGCAGTCTGTCCATTTGGTCAGGTTGAACGGGATGGTCGGCCGGTGCCCATTCTGTAGGCACCGGCCTTTCCCCGACAGATACAGTTCTCGCAGCACCCGTCAGGCCAGTTGCCGGCAGCGCAAGCCGCCCAGAGTCATGCGGGTCGTCCCTTTTCTATGCCTTGAAAACACCGGTCATGGCGCTCAAAGCGCGGGGGCGCCCGTTGCCCAGGTCCCGATGATCTCCTCGATGGCGCGCGCCGCGGAAATCAGTGCCGCCTCGCCACGCGGCTTGCCGACGATCTGGATGCCCACCGGCAAACCGCTGGCGGTCATCCCGCATGGAATCGCCATCACAGGCACGCCGAGCATCGTCAGGCTATAGACAATCGCAAGCCAGTCGATATACGTCTCGAACTGCTGCCCCGCTGCTTCCTTCACATATTGCTCTTCAACCGGGAATGGCGGAACGATCGTCGCAGGACAGATTAGTACATCGTAGCTTTCCAGCAGCGCCGTGGTCCGGTTGAACAGTTCGCCGCGCGTCCGATATGCGGCGGACACCGCACGGCCCTCGAGTTGCAGACCGTACTCGATATTCCAGATGACGTTCGGGTTCAACGCGTCCCGATGCTGCGCGAGCACGTCTTCGTAGTTCATTGCATACGACACGCCGCGCAACACGTGAAATGCGCGGTGCGCGGCGCTCAGATCGAGGTCCAGCGTCTCGACGCCGATGCCCGCTGCCGCCAGGCGATCCATCGTCTTGCGGCAGACGTCGAGAATCTCCTGCTCAGGTTTCGCAATGCCAAGCCCCTCGCTAAACGCAATGCGCGCCGGACGCCGCGGTTGTAGCGCACAGTCGAGAAAGCGCCGGGCGGGTTCGGCCGGCGCCAAGGGCGCGCTGGGATGTTCTCCGCACATTGCGTCGAACAGCAGCGCGGTATCGGTGACGTTGCGCGCCATCGGGCCTTGCACCCCGAGCGTCTCGAACGGATTGGCAGCGGGTCCGGTGGAAATCCGGCCCGGCGTCGGCCGCAAGCCAACTACGCCGCAAAACGCCGAAGGCGTGCGCAGCGATCCGGCCAGATCCGAGCCGTGCGCGACCCATGCCGTCCCTGAGGCGAGTGCCGCCGCCGCACCGCCGGAAGACCCACCGGCCGAGCGCGACAGGTTCCACGGATTACGCGTGATTCCCAGAACGCTGTTGTAGGTGTGCCCGCCCGAGCCGAATTCCGGCGTATTGGATTTCGCGTAAACCACCCCGCCGCGCGCTTCGAGCGAGGTCACCAGGCGATCGGAGCGTTCCGGTATCCGCTCGCCGTAGATCGCCGATCCACGCGTCGTGCGGACGCCGGCCACGTCGGTCAGGTCCTTGATCGGCACCGGCAAGCCGCACAGTAAACCGCGTTCGGCCACTGGACGTTTCAGCAACGCGTCGGCATGCGCGTGCGCGCGTTCCCAACAGAGCGTAGGCAGCGCATTGACGCGCGGCTCGACTTGCCCGACGCGCCACGCCAGCGTGTCGAGCAGGTCGTGCGGGGTGACTTCTTCGCGCTGCAGCAGGCCGACAATGTCGTGCGCGGATTGGTCGATAAGGGTGGCATCGGCGGACATGAGCGGGACCTCTTCTATCGGAGTCAGGAGCGCTCAAAGTGTCTCACGTTGCGCTCAACCGGCCCTGCAAACCGGACACGGAGTCCGCCCGGGTGCGCTACGTCTTCAGCCGGTAGCCCGTCTTGAAGATCCACGCGACGATCGCCAGAAATACCGCGAGAAATAGCGCGGTCATGCCAAGGCTCACGCGGATGTTCACATCCGCCATGCCGTAGAAACTCCAGCGAAAACCGCTTACCAGGTACACGATCGGATTGAACAGGGTCACGACCTTCCAGAACGGCGGCAGCATATTGACGGCGTAAAAGCTCCCACCGAGGAACGTCAGCGGCGTAATGATCAGCAGCGGCACGAGTTGCAGCTTTTCGAAACTGTCCGCCCAGATGCCGATGATGAAGCCGAGCAGGCTGAACGTGACCGCTGTGAGAACAAGGAACAGCACCATCCAGAACGGATGCAGCACCTGCAATGGCACGAAAAGACCTGCAGTCGCGAGAATGATCAGCCCCAGCAGGATCGACTTGGTCGCGGCGGCGCCCACATAACTCACCACGATCTCGACGTAAGACACCGGCGCGGACAACAACTCATAGATCGTGCCGGTGAACCTTGGAAAATAAATCCCAAAGGACGCATTCGAGATGCTCTGCGACAACAGCGACAGCATGATGAGACCCGGCACGATGAACGCGCCGTAGCTGATGCCGTTCACTTCCTTGATGCGCGAGCCGATTGCCGCGCCGAACACGACGAAATACAGCGAGGTTGAAATCACCGGTGCGATGATGCTCTGCATCAGCGTGCGCCAGGTGCGCGCCATCTCGAACTTGTAGATGGCCTTGATAGCGTGAATGTTCATTGGTCACCTCGTAGCAGGCTGACAAAAATGTCTTCAAGCGAACTCTGCGTGGTGTGCAGATCCTTGAACCGGATGCCTGCGTCGTCCAGCGCCTTCAGCAAGGCGATGATGCTGTTGCGCTCGCGTTCCGTGTCGTAGGTATAGATCAACTCGTTGCCGTCGGCTGAAAGCGTGAGGCGATAGTCCGCGAGTTCGGCCGGCAGCTGTTGCAGCGGACTTTCCAGTTGCAGCGTCAGTTGCTTCTTGCCGAGCTTGCGCATCAACTCGGCTTTTTCTTCGACCAGCATGATTTCGCCGCCGTTGATGACGCCGATGCGATCGGCCATCTCTTCAGCTTCGTCGATATAGTGCGTGGTGAGGATGATCGTCACGCCGCTTTCGCTCAGCGAGCGCACCAGTTGCCACATGTCGCGCCGCAGTTCGACGTCGACGCCCGCAGTCGGCTCGTCGAGAAACAGCACACGCGGCTCGTGCGAAAGCGCCTTGGCGATCAGAACCCGCCGTTTCATGCCGCCCGAGAGCGTGATGATCTTGCTGTTGCGCTTGTCCCATAGTGAGAGATCCTTGAGGACCTTCTCGATGTAAGCGGGATTCGCCGGCTTGCCGAATAATCCGCGGCTGAACGATACGGTGGCCCAGACGGTTTCGAAGGAATCGGTAGTCAGTTCCTGCGGCACGAGCCCGATCAGCGAGCGCGCCGCCCGATACTCGGTGGCAATGTCATGGCCATCCACTATCACCGCGCCTTCGCTCGCATTGACGATCCCGCAGATGATGCTGATCAGCGTGGTCTTGCCCGCGCCGTTCGGTCCCAGCAGCGCAAAAATCTCGCCGCGACGAATCGCCAGATTGATGTTTTTTAGCGCGTGAAAGCCGGAAGCGTAAGTTTTGGAAAGCTGGGTGACGGAGACTATAGGCTGCATGGAGGACACGGTCAGGTTATCGCTTGGGCATCTCGAACACGAGACAGGTTGTCGTGGCGTGGGCATACAAGGTACCGTCGGCGCCGACCAGACGTGCTTCGGCGGTCGCCAGTTGACGGCCGCAATGGATCACCTTGCCCTCCGCGCGCACACGTGCGACGCGCGGGGTCAGTGCCTTCACGTAGTTCACGCTGAGTTCGGCCGTGGTGTAGCCACGACCCGGCGGCATCATGGTGTGCACGGAGCAGCCGAGCGCCGAGTCGAGCAGCGTGGCGAACCAGCCGCCATGAATCGTGCCGAGCGGGTTCAGATGCTGCGTCAGCGGCGTACCTTGAAACACGGCCCGCCCTTCACTGACCTCTATGAGCGTGAATTCGAGAGTCTTGGCGATTGCTGCATAAGGTAGCTCGCCGCGCACAATGCCCTGCAAGACTTCGAGGCCCGTCTTACCGGCCAGTTGTTCGAGGCTCGCGAGTCCAGGCCCCGGTCCCGCCTCCTGCCGGCTGCGCACTTCCGCCTCCTCGGCGAGCCATGTCTCCAGCATTTGCTCGGATGTCAAATCGATTCTCCGGTTTTATCGCTGCTTGTGCCGTCCTTTGCCCCTAAGTGCGGGACAGGGCGGCTTAATGCAGCTTGTTGCGGCTTAACGTAGCTTATTGCGCGTTGCATTCCTCAGCCGTCCGTGCGCGCCATTTTCTGCTCCAAAGCGGCGCGCACCTCGGGCCACTCGGCGTCAATGATACTGAAGCGCACGGAATTGCGCTTACGGCCGTCCGGCATGATGCGTTCGTGCCGCACAATGCCTTCCTGCTTCGCGCCTATCCGCAGGATGGCTGCACGGGACTTCTCGTTCAGTTCGTCGGTTGTGAATTGCACACGGACGCAGTTCATCACATCGAATGCGTGGCGCAGCAGCAGGTATTTGGCCTCGGTGTTCGCGCCGCTGCGCTGAACCGATGCGGAGAGCCACGTATGGCCGATTTCGAGCTTGCGGTTGCTGCGGTCGATTTTCCAGAAGCGGGTGCTTCCGACCACCCGATTGTCCGCACGCCTGACGATCGCAAACGGCATCACCGTGCCGGCGACGCGCCCGGCGATCGCATGCTCGATGTAGCGCGCCATGGTGTGGGCGTCAGGCACGACGGTGAAGGTCAGGTTCCACAAAGCGCCGTCTGCCGCCGCATCGAGCAGGGCGCTTTCATGAGCCGGTTGCAGCGGTTCGAGCACGATGTCGCGACCGCTGATGACCGGTTCCATCTCTTGTCCATCACGAGCCATGGCGTGTGTTCCTCGATTCAGAATGCGCCAATTCTACGTCGACACACCGAATCCATGGCTTCACGGCGCGGAAATCGATCCTGTCCAGCAGGATTGCCGACCTCCGTACCTCCTTGCTTCAATCAGCTTGCCAGCTTGCGGAACGTTTCCAGCACGGCATCGCCCTTGAACGGCTTCACGATCCAGCCCTTGACGCCTGCGGCTTTGCCGCGCTCCTTCATGGCCGGGCTGCTTTCCGTGGTCAGCATGATCACGTTGACCGTGCTGTTGCCGAGTTCACCACGAATCTTCTCGACCATCGTCAATCCGTCCATATTCGGCATGTTGACGTCGCTGATCACGAGTTTGATGCCGGGGCTGCTCTTGAGCTTGGTGAGGCCGTCCTTGCCGTCCACCGCCGTATCGACGTCCAGCCCATTCTTTTTCAGAAACCCGGCCACCTCGTCACGCACCGTGCTCGAATCATCCACCACCAGAATTTTCGACATGTCTGTTCCCTATAGCATCAATCAAAATAAAACGAGCCCACCGGCGACTCCTGTTGCGCCGGCGGCTGGTTCGAATTCCTGACAATCTTCCGGCGCCGCGCTCGCTGTTTCCTGCTTCGTGCCTCCTGCCGCGCTCAAAACAGCTCGAGTTCACCGCTGGTATCTTCGACGGCGCTGACTTCGGCGACGAAGTCCATGGGCGCATGGGCACACACGCAGATCGTCGCGCCCAGACTGACTGCATCGTTGATCGTGACCGCATACGACGCCAGAAACTCCGGCTTGAGCACCTCCAGATACGGCATGCAACGCGCACTCAGCACATAGGGCGTCGACATGCCCAGATCCGGGAAGTAATGGTGCAGTTCCTGATTCACGGCACCACAGCACAGGTTGCAAGTCTCGAGAAAGACTTCCAGGAACGCACGCTCCGACTCTTCCTTGACGAAGTACCGGTGAGTGCTTTCGCTGTCATCGAAATGGAGGATCAGGAGCAAGCGGAACGCCATGCCCGAGATCGTCAGCACCACCAGGTTTGCATCAGGCAGGCTGTGCGCGCCATGCGCGCCGGCCGGTACGATCTCGCAGACGTCGCCTGCGTTCATCGTCAGGCGCGACTTTGCCGCCTTGAAAAATATCCGTTCGATACTGTCCTTCGCATGCGTACTGATCACGTCGATGCCTGATGAAGCGTGGATTGAACCTGGTTGGCAAGCGACTCGACGCTCGCGAGCGAGGCGGTAATCATCTTGCCGCCCGCCTGAATGTCCTGGAAGGTCGCAGTGGTCGTCAGGTCGCTGCGATGCAGACTGTCGCGGTAGCTTTTCGACAGTTCCTCCGAGCGTCCCGCCAGCGCTCGCACCTCGCTCGCCACAACCGCAAAGCCACGGCCCGCGGTGCCCGCGCGAGCCGCCTCGATTGAAGCATTCAACGAGACGATGACCACATGCCGGACAATCGAAGACAACTCGCGATTCTTCGCGTGCATATCCTGGTTCTGCGTCATCAACGAAATCATCTGCTCGTGCCAGCGCTCGAAGGTACTCACGAGCCCCTTCAAGCGCGCGGCTTCGGCCGCAAGCTGCGCCGCCTTATGCGCCAACGCATCCCTGCCGTCGAGGGCCGCTTTCAGTTCCGCCCGTACCGTGTCGCCGCTTTTCGACTGCTGCAGCAGATCGTCGCGCAATTGCGCGATCGAAGCATCCAGTTCCTGCTTCTGCCGCTCCTGCAATGCGATCAGCTCGTTTTGCGCGACATTCGTCTGCGTCAGCGTGTCTACCTGACGATCCGCATCGGCGCGTAGCCGCCGCACTGACTGCATGCCTGTCACCCTGTGCACCGCCAGCGCCACGGCGGCACTAGCGGCTCCGCCAGCCAGTGCGCCTAAAAGATACTGTTGAATCACAACCCTTCCTTCCAATTGCCCATCGTTGCAGTGGGCGTCAAGTGATGTCGCCCGGTTTGCCGCTCAATCAGCCAGCGTATCGAGTGGCCGTTCGTTCGCGTTGTCGCGCACCGGCATGCCGGCCGTATCCACCGCGAGTCGTTCCGGCAAACTCACGATTGTCTGGAATTGCCGGAAATCCGCGCCCCTGTGGTCGTCCGTAAAGCGCAGCGCGATGCTGCCATGTTCGCGCTTGAGGAAGTCGCGCACTGCATCCATGCCCACGCCGCGCCCCGAGACTTCGGTCACCTTATCCACCGTGGAAAATCCCGGGCGGAAGATCAGTTCGGCGATGGCCTCGTCGTCCAGATGCTGGTTCGCTTCGATCCAGCCTTTCTCGATCGCCATGTCGCGAATACGCTTCAGCGCGAGGCCACGGCCATCGTCGCCGAGTGCGATCTGCAGCGCGCCTGCGGCGACGCTCACGTCGATGTCGATCACACCCGCAGCGGCCTTGCCTTGTGCATGGCGCACCTCAGCGGTTTCAAGCCCGTGATCGACCGAATTACGCAGCAGATGCATGAACACGTTCTTCAAGGCACTGCCTGCCTCACGACGCAAGCGGTAGCCGCGCTCGTCGATGCGCACCACCGGCGCGGCCTTGCCCAACTCAACAGCTAGCGACGGCAGCGATTCGAGCACGCCGGACAGCGCCTCGCCAAGCGTTTCCGTACCCAGCACGCGCAGCGTTCTGCGCACATCGTCACGCATCGACTGCAAGGCATGCAGATCGTCGGACCTGGCCGCATCGATGAGACGCAGACTCTCCTGGATATGCGCAATGTCGACCATCAGATAACGCTCTGCACTCTCGCGACGGCTCGCGCCCTTGCGGCCAAGGCTCACTTCGTTGATCGTCGCGTAGCTTTCTACCGCCGCCCGCACGCGCGCCAGTTCCTGCATCAGACTGTCCTGATCCCACGGCTCGTCGGCCTCGGCGTGACGCAACTCGTGATAGCGCTGCTCCGTCTCGTGAACGATGTTGGTCAGATGTTGCAGGTTGTAAGTCCGCGCATTGCCCTTGATGGTATGCATGTTGCGGAACAGTTCGGAGATCGCTTCGCGATCGGCCTGCGAATGCTGGCGGATGATGCGCTCGTTCTCGTTGATGAAGCCCGCCGAACTTTCGATGAAGTGATGGAACTTCTCTTCGCTGACCGCGAGAATCTCACCGATCATTTCCAGTCTGCGCTTCTGCTCGCCCGCTTCAGCGGCGAGCTTGCGCAACTCGGTCACGTCGCGCACGCACAGCATCAGGCGCACGATCGTGTCGCCATCGTCGGTGATGGCCGACCAGTTCAGGTCGAGAATCTTCACGCGGCCATCCGGCATGCGTTTGGAGATTTCCGTGACCAGCAGGTGTTCGTTGAACGCAAAGTTGATCGCATCTTCGCCGAGGCACGCGTAGCTCGCGGCGTCGACTTGCGACAACACGTCCGCACCCAGCTCCGTATCGGCAAACACCAGATCCATCAGACGGCGACCGGCAATGTCATTCGTCTCGAAGATGGCTTCGAGATACGCCGAGTACTCGGAATGGACCAGCGCGCCTTCGACAACCGTCAGGATGCCTTGCTGCATGTTCTGCAACATCGCCTGAATGTCCGCGGTCTTCTGCTTGAGCTGAAGTGAGCTTTCCTGAATTTTTTCGATCATGCCGTTGAACGCCACGATCGAATGACCGATCTCGTCCATGCGGCCCACCGGCACCCGCCGTGTGAAGTCCTGGCTGGCGGCGATCTCGCTCATCATGGCTTGCATGCGCGTGAGCGGACGCGTGATCTGGCGATACAGCAGCGAGCCAATCGAAGTCAGCAGGATGATCGCGATACCCGTGACGATTGCAATCGCGGTGGTGGTGGTCGCGAGCGTGCCGTTGAGCGTGGTGATCGCCTCGTCTTTTTCGCGATTCTTTTCGATGCGCAGCGTCTCGACGATGCCTTCGAGTTCGTCGCGATACTGCGCCACATTGGCGAACAGGTAAGCCTGCGCCAGTTCGTTCTTGCCGGCGGCCTTCATGCCGGCCGTGTCGTCGATGGCGGAGAAATAGTTGGCGAGGCTATCAGCGGCCTGCGCAACGAGACCCTTCTGTGCGTGGCTCGCTGCATCACGCGCCTGCAGGGCCAGCGCCTGCTGCACGGCAGCTTTCCTCGCCTTGAGTTCGTCCTGCGCCTGTGCGACGACATTGCCGTCGGGCGCATAGACCAGCGTCATGATCGCAAGCTGCACGTCCTTGACCTGCGAAACCAGATCGGCTGACGCGAGTGCGCTCGGCACCACCCCTTCCGTCACCTGCTTGACCTCGGCGGCGCTGTGCCGGGTCTGGTAGACCGCATAGCCGCCAATCGCGGACAGTGCGACGAACATCAGGATTACCAATAGCGTAATGCGATGACGGATAGTCATTTCTGCAATTCCCCGGGTGTAACGTGCGTGGCCTGCTCTTCATGAGAGCTGCTCGACTTTTTGGTGTTGGTCGATTTGTCGATTTGTCGAGCGCCACGATTATCGTGGATGGTATGTGACCGATCGATGACTAAAGGTCGAACCCCACTTCAATCCACCGAGGAATGTGCAGAATGCAGCATGTCATTGTTGCGCATTCGGAATCAGCGCTATTTTTATAGCGATTTCCTTAAAGTTCTCCTCATCTCTGCCGTTAAACGTTGGCGTCGTTTTTTTATGCGCGCAAGCTGGCGGTCGAAAACTAGTTCAACACCCTCAGCCGGCGCCAGCGCGTGTCCATGTCTTTCAACAGTTCGATATAGCTCACGGCGCGCTCCGTGCCGAGGCTCGCACTGGCGGCCTCGTTCGTTTCGTTCCACAAGCGCTCGAAACGATCCGCGGCCTCTGCCCGCGCGAGTGGTTCATTCAACAGAACGACAAACGCAAACGACAACTCCTCTACACTCCTATGCATCGGAGAACGCGTTGAAATCGATTTGGCAAAATGGTTCAAACGCCCCTCAGACAATAATTTCTTATGAACGTGTGCTGCTGCGTGATAGCGGACACCCCAAACGCTACCTCTGCCATCGGCAGGCAAGGCTCTCTCTGGAACATTCTCCACAAAGTTTGTCACCGGAATATTACGGCGTGTTCAATAGGCCGGAAATTGCACTCTCCGGGCATGCTCCCTGCTGCCGAAGTGGACGCGCGCATGCAACGGCAACATGATGCCGGCGTCGCTGACTTAAAAGGTTCATAGGGGCGACCTAGCATGAAACGTTCGCACTCACGGAGCAGCAGACCGGCATCCGCGATGGTTGCTCCCCACCGCTTCCGGGAGCGCACATGCTCGTTCACTTCATGCCGTCATCGGGCATTGTGGTTGCCATGCTGATCGTCTGTCTCGTGATGGTGCTCGCCTTCGAGGCGACCAACGGTTTTCATGACGCCTCTAACGCAGTCGCGACAGTCATCTACACGCAGTCGCTCAACCCGGTTCCCGCTGTGATCTGGTCCGGCCTCATGAATTTCATCGGTGTGCTGGTCGGAGGGATTTCTGTTGCTTATGCGCTGGTCGAGATCTTGCCGCCCGATGTGCTGACGCCGCCCGACGGATCGCCTGCCGTCCCCATGCTGGTGTCTATTTTCGCGGCCGCGTTGTTCTGGAATATTCTGACGTGGGCGTTTGCGATACCCAACAGCAGTTCGCATTGCATCATCGGTGCGCTGATCGGGGTCGCCGCCGCGGACGCGCTCCTGAAGGCGCGCGGCGTGACTCAAGGGGTGGACTGGAAACAGATCGTCACGGTGCTGAAGGGGCTTGCCGTTTCTCCCGTCCTCGGATTGCTGCTGGCCGGTGGGATGTACGGCATTCTGCGACTCGTGGTGCGTCATGGACATCTGTTCGAGACACCGAAAAAAGGCGAACCTCCGGTCTGGTGGTTACGAGGTTTACTGATCCTGACCTGCACGACCGTCAGTTTTTCGCACGGCACCAACGACGGCCAGAAGAGCATCGGCCTCATCATGCTGACGATTATCGGCTTGCTGCCAGCCGCGTACGCACTCAACCCGCAGGCGACAGGCCAGATGACCGAACTCAGCCAGAACGCGGCCGCCGCGCTTCCACTGATTCAGCAGTATGGTGACGACGTAAAAGCCCAGGCAATGAAGTCCGCAACGCTGCTGCAAAATGCCGGCGCGCAGCTCGACGGAGAGGCCCGCAAATTGAAGACTCACGAAAAAACAGCGGATACGCCGCAGACCGTGGCCGTGCGCGCCCAATTGCGCGGGGCCGTCTACGACGTTCTCTCGGAACTCAAGCACGTCGGCGAGCTTGCCGACGTCAGCGCAGCGGACAAGGCGAAGGCAGCCGACCTGTTGAAGAAAATGGCGCCACCCGTGCAATACGCGCCCTTGTGGGTCCGCGTCTTGAGCGCCCTTTGCCTGGGTGTCGGAACCATGATCGGCTACAAAAGAGTGGTACGCACGTTAGGCGAGCGGCTCGGCAAGCAGCACATGACACCAGGCCAGGGGGTCAGTGCGGAACTGGTCGGCTCGCTACTGATCGGCACCGCCGGATTCACTGGATTACCGGTCAGTACCACTCACATCATTACCTCGGGAATTGCCGGCACCATGGTCGCGGGCGGCGAAGGTGTGCAGGGCGCCATGCTATGGCGTATCGCGCTCACGTGGGCAGTCACCCTGCCTGTCACCATCCTGCTTTCTGCTGGCTTATTTTACTTCCTTGCGAACCCCAATTTCTGACAACGAGCGCGCGCGCGGCGCCGGCTCCGCACAACCCAAAAGGCGTCCTGCAAGCGTCTGGACGAACCTCATGACACGATTCCACGTGCGCCATGCGGCGACCCTATTGGCCGTACTGGGCGTGGGACTGGCGATGGCTGCGCCCTTCATCCTTGGCGCGCATGCTGTGCTGGCGGGACTGCGTCACATTTCCCTGCCGCTCTTTGCCATGCTGGCGGCGAGTGCCGCCTTGAGCGCCGCGGCGAAGGCCGGCAAGCTGCACCTGATGCAAACGGCGCTTGGACTGAAGTTGCGCTTCGTGCGCACGTTCACCCTGACCGTCGTCACCGATTTCGCTTTTCTCGTCTCGCCGCTCGGCGCAGCGGGCTACGGCGTCAACATGGGTTTGCTGCAACGGGCGGGGGCGTCGTGGGCGCTTGCCACGACCGTGGTCGGCGCCGATCAGGCGCTCGACCTCACGTTCTTCGCCGTCGCTGTGCCGGTGTCGTTTCTTCTCGCACTCGGTCCGCTCCACCAGATCACACCCAACCTCCCTTTGCCGATCATCGTCGGCACGTTGGCGGGTCTCGCGATCCTCGCCAGTGTGCTGTGGCTCTGCCGTCGTCCTGCCGCGGCGGCTCTCGATGCAGCGGGACGCCGCATTGTCTGGCTGCGGGCACGGCGGGCTCGCTGGACCCGGTTTCGTCAGAGCGTGGGCCAGCAATGGCGGCTCTTGCTGACGGGACCGCGCTGGCGGCTTGCCGCCCTGCTCGCGTTGACCACCCTGCAATGGCTGCTTCGCTATAGCGCGTTGTGGTTTATCCTGCGTGAACTCGGTTACCGGCTGCCGCTCGGGTTCGTCCTCGCCGTGCAAGCCGTGGTCCTGCACGCCGCGCTCTGGACCGGCGTGCCGGCCGGCGGAGGCGGCGGCGATCTGGCGCTGGCGGCCGCCTTCGCGCCGTGGGTGCCGCGCGCGGCGATGGCAACCGCGTTGGTGCTATGGCGCTTCGCCACGCTCTATTGCCCGTTGCTGCTCGGCGCCGCGGGCTTCATTGCACTGGCATGGCGGCGCCGCATCAAGCCGCCGTATCGCGCGGTTTCCTGATGCGTACGGAAAGCCGGGCACGGCCCGGATGATCGACCCGCAGCGCGAATAGCCGCAGCGTCTGCGAAATGAGCGCCAGCGGATAGGTGACCTTCAGCAGATCGGCAATCATGCGCCATTCCGCGCGCACACCTTTCCAGTAACCGAGCTTTTCGGTCTTGCGCGCCTGCGTGACGTGCGGCCAATGCGTCACCGCAACGGCAAGCCGGCGCGCGATGATGCGCCGGTTCATGAACACTTCAATGCCAAAGCGCGGCAAGCCGTGAATTTCCTTGAGCGCTTCGTCGAGCAACTGCTTGCGGACCACACGCTCCCCGGAAACGAAATCGAGGCCGATGAAGCGGAAAATCAATAGCGAGTTTTGCCGCAGACTCATGCTGATATCGGCGCGTCCGCTCAGCACCGGCGCGGCAAGCGCGCTGATGTGATCCGCCGCCAGTCCTTTCAGATCGGCGTCGAGCAACATCAGCCATGCATGTTCGGCAGCCGCGATGCCCACGGCCATCGCTGCACTCTTGCCGCCGTTCGACGCGCATTCGATCAGACGCACCGAAGGGAAGCGTCTGACGATGTCGGCCGTGCCGTCGGTCGAACCATCGTCCACGACAATGACTTCGCCCAACAGTGGATGGACCGACGCCACCGCGAGAACCGCTGCGATACGCGGGGCCTCGTTATAGGCGCAGATGATGCACGAAACGCGTTGACCTCTGGATGGCATGGATATAGTCGTCGTATTGCAGGAGGAGGACGGCCCGGTCAAGCGGCCTCGAGAAGCGGCTGACAACCGATTTTGAGCGCGCTTTGTGACAGTGGCATCGGCTCACGACCGCCGCGCAGAGGAGCACATGAAGAAGTCGCAAGCGTGACGGGCAGGAGCGAAATTCGCTGCCCGCCTTGCATCCGCTGTAATATAACCTCGGGCTATAGGCGCGTTCCCTTTCGCGTTTCGGGCCACTCAAGAGGAGCCTCGGGTGCGTTTGCGACATATCGAAGTTTTCAGTGCGATCATGCTGACAGGTTCCACCAATGCTGCGGCGCGCCTCCTGCACATCTCGCAACCGGCTGTCAGCAAGATGCTTCAGCACGCGGAACGCACGGTGGGGTTTCCCCTCTTTCTGCGCAGCAAAGGCAAACTCGTGCCGACTCAGGAAGCCTTGCGCCTGCAGCAGGAACTCACGCCGTTCGACGATCAGTTAAAGCGCATCCGGCGGCTCGTCAGCAATCTTTCACAAGGCGCGGTGCGTCCGCTGCGTGTCGCGGCGACACCCGCTCTCGCGCATCATCTGTTGCCGCAGGCCGTGGTGCGCTGGTCGCGAGTGTTTCCGGAAGCGCGTTGCGAGTTGTCCGTCTCCCATACGCGTGAAATCGAGCAGGCCTTGTTGCTCGACGAAATCGAACTGGGCCTCACCATGCGCCCGGTTTCGCATCCGAACCTTCTGCTCTCGCCGCTGCGCAAGTGCGGCCTGTGTGCGATCGCTCCGGCCGGCTGGTGGTCCAAGGCCTTGCTCTCGCAGCCGCTACAGGCGAACGAACTGGCCCAGCAGCCATTCATTACGATCGACACTCACGACTACCTCGGCGCCATTCTGTCCAACTGGCTGGCCGATGCCGGACAGAGCCCCGCGAGCGCCATCTCCGTCCAGACCTACCCGCTCGCGAAGTCGCTGGTGCAAGCGCGTGCCGGCGTCGCGCTGGTCGACGCGTTTACCGCCCACTACCCGCCGCATGACGCGGATATCCAGGTGCGGCCCCTCGATATCGACGCCACGCTCACCGTCTACGCCGTGACCCAGCACGCGCATCCGCCATCGCAAACGGCTGAGCGGTTGATCGAACTGCTGCGCGAAGATAGCGGAGCGCTCGACATCTGAAAGCAGGCGCACGCAGGCCTACCTATAACCCTTGGCTATAGCCCACCTGCTGAACGGTATTGGACGGCCCCGACGACGCTGCGGAACAATGACTGCTCCTTCATCTGGGTCTGTCACCTGTCGCCATGCATGTACTTGTTATCGGAGCCGGTGTCATCGGACTCGCCAGCGCATGGTATCTAAGCGCGGACGGGCATCAGGTCACCGTGATCGAACGCAATCAGGACGTCGCGCTCGAAACCAGCTTCGCCAACGGCGGCCAACTCTCTTATAGCTACGTCGCCCCGCTCGCCGGCCCCGGCGTACTCGCGAAGCTGCCCGGCTGGCTGCTGCGCGACGATTCTCCGGTTCGCTTTCGTCCACGCGCCGATCTGGAACAGTGGCGCTGGCTACTGCAGTTCGTGCGCGCCTGCACGCTCGAACAAAGCGAAGCGTGCACCCGCAAGCTGCTGTCGCTATCGTTTTTCAGCCGCGACCTGATGCATGAACTGCTCGTGCGCGAACCTACGTTACGTTTCGACCATACCAACGCGGGCAAGCTCGTGGTGTTTCGCACGGCCGCTGCCTTCGATGCCGCGCGGCGTCTGCTGGACTACCAGCGCTCGCTCGGCTGCGAACAGGAAGCGCTCGATGCGAACGCGTGTGTCGCCAGAGAGCCCGCGCTTGCCCATCTCGGCACTCAGTTGCAAGGCGGCATCTTTACCCGCAGTGAAGACAGCGGCGACTGCTACCAGTTTTGCGTGAGCATGATGCGGCTACTGCGCGAGCGCGGGGTCGATTTCCGCTTCGGCACGACCGTCACGCAACTGCGTGAGGTCGCGGCGCACAAGGTCACCGCCTACGCGGGCGACGAACCGCTCGACGCGGATCGCATCGTGCTCGCCACCGCTGCGCCGAGCGTGCCGCTACTGCGAACCCTAGGGATTCGCGTGCCGCTTTACCCGCTCAAGGGTTACAGCCTGACAGCGCCGGTCGTGGCCGACGCGGCCGCCCCGCGCGTCAGCATCACCGACTTCGAACGCAAGATCGTCTACGCGCGGCTCGGCAACCGGCTGCGCATCGCCGGCATGGCCGACATCACCGGCCGGCCGGCCGACATCGACCCCAACCGGGTGGCGACGCTTCGCGCGCAATCCGCCGCGACCTTCCCCGGTGCCGCCGACTTCGCAAGCGCCGCCGTGTGGTGCGGCCTGCGCCCCGCAACGCCGAAGAGCATGCCGATCATCGACGGCACGCGCTTTGCCAATCTCTGGCTCAACCTGGGACAAGGCGCGCTAGGGTTCACGTTGGCGCTGGCCTCAGGCCGCCTGATTGGCGACCTCGTCGGACGGCGCGAACCGGCCATTTCGCTGGATGGCTTCGGACTCCGGAATATGTGACGCCGTCACGCGGGCATGCCTGTGTATGCGTCTCAGGCAGGCATACCTGCTCCGTTGACGCGCGGGGCCTCACCCGGTTGCAGCGCATACACCACGTCGAGACAACCTTCCTGGTTATCGCTGCCGTCGCCGAACGCGATCGCAACAAATCCATGGCGCTCGTAAAACGCCCGCGCCCGCCGGTTTTCAGCGAAGCAATGCAGATGCACGGGCAAGCGTGCGTTCGACACGACCTCGCCCAGCAGACGCGTGCCGATCCCTTGACCCACCCTGGGCGGGAAAACATAGAGATGATCGAGCCACAGCACGCCGTCCGCTTCGGAGGTCGCCGCCATCCCGACAATCAACCCCTCGGCACCGATCGCCACCGTGACGCGGCCGGTTGGGATCAACCAGTCCGCGATCCACCGGCACACTGCGTAATCGGTGTACGCAAGCGGCGCAAACGGCATCAATTCCTTGCGGGCCCTGAGAAATACGTCGGTGACACCACTGATATCGGCGGACGTGGCCGCGCGCGTGAGCACATCTGGTTTCAACTTCATGGTGGTCTGGTTTCAGATTTGCAGCAGCAGCACGACGTTCAGCACCAGCACGGCGATCGCCGAGACGCTGGCCGCCACGATCATCAGCCGGCCGTTGCGATACCGGCCCATGACGCTCGCGCGGCAGGTGAACCATACCAGAGCCGCCATCGGAAGCGGAAGCGCGAAACTCAGCACCACCTGGCTCATCACGAGCGCGTGCGTCGCATTGATCCCCATTCCGACGACGACGAACGAAGGCACCATCGTAATCAGGCGTCGCAACCACAAGGGGATCTGAAAACCGACGAAGCCCTGCATGATCATCTGGCCCGCCATGGTCCCGACCACCGAACTGGAGATGCCCGACGCAATCAGCGACAGCAGGAAAATCCCCGCCGCGCCAATGCCAAGCAGCGGACCGAGCGTCTGATAGGCCGTTTCGATTTCCGCCACTTCCGGATGGCCCGCGTGAAACGCGCCTGAGGCCATGATGACCATGGCCATATTGACCAAACCGGCAATGGTGAGGGCGATCACCACTTCGATATGGGAAAACCGGATCAGCTTGCTCCGCTCGGCTTCGTTTCTGGCAACCGTGCGGTTTTGCGTGAGTCCCGAGTGCAGAAACAGCGCGTGCGGCATGACCGTGGCGCCGATGATGCCGACCGCGATCGTGACGGCATCCGCATCCGGCAATTGCGGCGTAAAAAGGTGCCGGAAGACACCGGGCCACGCGACCGGCGCGATGAAGAGCTCCGCCAGGTACGACAGGCCAATGATGCCCACCAGCGCCCCAATGGCCAGTTCGAGGGGTCGGAAGCCGGCCTTTTCGAACAGCAGCAGCCCGTACGTGACGATGGCCGTCACGATCATGCCGGCCAGCAACGGCATGTGAAACAGCAGCGCGAGGCCGATTGCGCCGCCCAGAAACTCGGCCAGATCGGTCGCCATGGCGGCGACTTCGCTCACGGCCCACATGACGAATACGAGCGGCGCGGGAAAATGTTCGCGGCACAATTCGGCGAGATTGCGGCCCGTGACAATCCCCAGCTTGGCCGACAGCGCCTGAAACAGCATCGCCACCACATTGGCCAGCACGACCACCCACAGCAAGGCGTAGCCGTAGCGGGCGCCCGCCTGGATGTTGGTGGCGAAGTTGCCCGGATCCATATAGGCCACCGAGACCACCACCGCCGGCCCCGCGAACGGCAGGACCATGGCCGCGCCACGGCGCCGGCCTTCCAGCACCTCGCGGATCGCCATAGCCGTGCGCGCCGTGAGGCTCGTGGAAGCGGATTTGTCGCGCACGCGTTGGTCCATCCGTGCCTCGTTCGGTTCGTCCGGACAGTAAAAGAACGTATCCGGGCGTTTTGAATCGGCCTATGCGTGCTAATTTCTCACATTTGCCGCGAGCGTGCGTCATCGAAAACCGCATGCGGAGCGTTAATCAAGGGCAGCCTGGCTGCCCTTCCTTGAAGGCACGCGCTTTTTGGTGTCGCTTTACATCTTCGGATACTTTACAGAATGCCCTATTCGCCGGTTACATTTCTCTCGAGAGCTACCCTATCCGCCGCGGTCGTTTTCTCCCTGATCGGTCACCTGAATACCGCCAGCGCCGCCGACCGCGTGATCGTGCTCGACTCGGGCGAGTCCGAACTCTCGCTGATCGACGAAGCCACCCATAAGGTCATCGGCACCGAGCCGACCGGCAAGGAACCGCATCACCTGATGATCACGCCGGACGGCAAATCGCTGATCGTCGCCGATTCGATCTCGAACAACCTAATGTTCATCGACCCGCATAGCGGCCAGGTGCAGCGCACCGTCGAGGGCATCGAAGATCCGTACCAACTGGGCTTTTCGCCCGATCGCAAGTGGTTTGTCACGGCTGCGCTGCGCATGGACCGCGCCGACATCTACCACTACGACGGCACCAACATGACGCTCGTCAAGCATATTCCGCTGGCGAAGACGCCGAGCCACATGACGTTCGCCTCCGATAGCCGCACGGTGTTCATGACCTTGCAGGATTCGGGCGAACTCGCCGCCATCGACCTGCCCACGCAAACCGTGCTGTGGAAAATGCATGTGGGCAACGAGCCGGCAGGTCTCTGGATGACGCCAGGCGACAAATACCTGCTGGTCGGCATGACCGGCGAGGACGACGTGGCCGTGGTCGACTGGCGCAAGCAGCAGATCGTCAAGAAAATCCACACCGGTCGCGGCGCGCACAATTTCCGCAATCTCGACGACGGCCAGCACGTCGTGGTCTCGAATCGCGTTGAAAGCACCATCAGCATCATCGATTACACCACGCTCACCAACGTCGGCGACATCACTGGCCTGATGCCCGGACCGGATGACATGGAACTAACTCCGGACAAGCGCTATCTATGGGTGGGGTTCCGCTTTGCGAAGCACGTCGGCATCATCGACCTGAGCACGCGCAAGCTGATCGAAACCATTGCGGTGGGCCGCTCGCCGCACGGTATCTATTTCGACAACCGCGCGCCGGTCGTCGCGCCGAACCCGGACTAAACGCTCAACCGCTTGTTGCCGCAAGCCTTGCATGACTCGCTACTCACGGGGATTCTGATGTTCCATGAAATCGTCGCGCAACTCGACAATATGGTGTCGGCGCTGCAGACGCTGCTGTATGTCGACGTGGTGCAGCCGTTTTTCTATCGCTTCGGCCTCATGGGTTACGACGAAGACACGTACGACGCGCTCTATTGGGTCATCATCGGTGCGCTCGAGATCGTCGTCATGTATCTGGCGCTGCGGCCGCTCGAAGCGCTGCGGCCCATCGAGGAGTGGAAGGACCGCAAGGCACTGCGTGCCGACGTGATCTATACCTGGATCGCCAAGCTGGGCGTCATCAATATCGCGTTCTTTTTCGTGCTGCAGCCGCTGTTCGATCACTGGCAGAGCATGATCGCGATCTACAACATCCCGAACATCGATATCGACGGTCTCTGGCCCGGCGTGACCGATCAGCCGATCGTCTCGTTCCTGATCTACCTGATCGTGCTCGATTTGGCCGGCTACTGGTATCACCGCTGGCAACACCGCTTCGGCGTGTGGTGGGAACTGCACGCGGTGCATCACAGCCAGCAGCAGATGTCACTGTGGAACGACGACCGCAATCACTTTCTCGACGACATCATCCAGGCGGCGTTTTTTGCGGCGATCTCGCTGTTTATCGGCGTGCAGCCGAACCAGTTCGTGGTGCTGATCGCCGTCAGCAATTTCATGCAGAGCCTTCAGCACGTCAACGCCCGCTTGCCGTATGGCTGGCTGCTCGAACGGCTTATCGTCAGCCCGATTTTTCATCGCCGTCATCACGCGGTGGGTTACGGTCATGAAGGCACCGCATACGGCTGTAACTTCGGCGTGCTGTTTCCGTGGTGGGACATGATGTTCCGTACTGCGTCGTGGAACCGCACGGTCGAGCCGACCGGCATCCGCGATCAGTTGCCTGCACCGCATGGCGACAATCGCCCCTACGGTGAGGGCCTGCTCGCGCAGCAGTGGCTTGCGTTCGGCCGCATCGCGGCACGCTTGAGCGGCCGGCGCGCTTACGCACCGGGTACGACTGACGCTGCGAACTGAGTCATCCGCGCGGGGCGGCTTCCTGTCCCGCGCGCTCGACCTCCTGCCTTCCCCGCGTCTTCGAAAAATCTTCTACGGCTTCACAGTCGCGGCGGCTGCTGCGCAACTGCGCCCACGCGCTCAGTTGCGCCATGGTGTTGACGACGGCCTCGAGCCGCGGCAACTTGCCGTCCCAGTCGCTCAATGCGACACGGTCCTCCGTAGGCTGCAAGCTGCGCAAGACATACGGCTGCTGATGGAACTCGACGGCATGCAGAAAGGCCTGCGAGACCGCCTGGGCACGCCGCTGGATGGCCACCACACGCTGCGCTTCGGTGGCCCAGACGGGCTGTGTCGTTTTGACGTGGGGTGCGACTGACGACGGCAAAGCCTGCTTCAGGTCGAGCAGATAATTGCCGTCCGGCGAGCCTTTCCCCTCCACCAGCATCACATAGCGGTCGACGCCGAGACGGCTTGCGCAGTGCATCGAACAGATCGCGCACCATGCCTTGCGACGTCTCCTCTTCGACCCAACGCGCGTGACCGTCGCTCAACGCGGCGGCATACGCATCGACCGCAGTGTGACAGAGCGCGAGTGCTTCGGCGCGACTCACATGCAAATCGGCCGCACCGATCATCACGCTGGTCAGCAAGCGAATCAGTTCGAACAGACTGGGCGCGAGGCACGCTTCGTCGAAGTCGTTGATGTCGAAATAAACAAGACGGTTATCGGCTTTTTAGCTGCCGAAATTTTCCAGATGCATGTCGCCGCAGATCCACGCCGGGGGCGCCGCTTCCAGCACACTGCCGTGCGGCAAACGTTGATAGAAAAGATGACACGTACCGCGTAGAAAGACGAACGGCGAAGTGCGCATGAGCGGATATTTCATCGCCAGACGCTCTGGCTCACGGCCTGCCTTGAAGCTTGCAATCTCCTTGACGATATCGATCATGTCCCGTTCCCTTCATCTGTTTCAATGCGCCTCGTTATGCGTTGTCGAACGTTCTTCGCTGCGCTCAGGTCGTCGCCCATACCACCATCATGCGATCGTCGTGCAGCGTTTCAAACGAATCGCAACGTCACACGGCATACGCCTCGCAAACAGCGCAACGGGCTCATTCCATTACACGATGATTGCATGTCCTTACGATTCAGCCCACGCCATCGCACCGATTCTGACGAACAAAACACCTTGCTTCGAAGGCCGCCCTGACGACTCGCCCACAGTCACTATGCAACGCTCACATTTCGTTGCAAACTCGCGTCCCGGTTACAACGCGAATGTCATCCGCTGCCACGTCCATGACGTTAGCCAGTTGGACGTATGCATAAGGGCCGTCTTCGGGCCTGACAAAATGAAACCTTCGGAGCAGCTGACAATGACAACAACCTTCCACCGCATCCGCGCCACTGCAGTCTCGGTCTCCGCCGTTCTTGCGATGCTCCCCCTTGCAGGTCTCGCCCAGGTGCCCTCACCCACGGCCCCCGCTGCTACAGCGGCGGGTGATCCGCCGGATCGTGTGGCACGTCTGAATTATTTTGCCGGCACCGTTACGCTGGAACCCGCCGGCCTGAGCGACTGGTCTTACGCCGCGCTCAACCGGCCGCTCACGACGGGCGACCAGTTGTGGGCCGACGCCAATGCACGCGCCGAGCTGCACGCCGGTTCCACTGCGCTGCGGCTCGATCAGCAGACCGCTCTCGACATCGTCAATCTGAGCGACACGAGCACGCAGTTGAAGGTCACACAAGGCACGCTGTCCGCGCATGTACGCGCGCTGCCGGCTGGTCAGAACTTCGAGATCGACACGCCGAACGTGGCGCTCGTGGCGAGTGGCCCAGGTCTGTTCCGCGTCGACGTAGCGGCCGACGGTAATTCGACTACCGTCACGCTGCGCGCGGGCAGCGCCACGTTGTACGGCGACGGCGGTTCGTTCCAGATGAGCGCGGGTCAGCAGATCCAGTTCGTCGGCACGGCTTTGCAGCAGCAGACCGGTGGCTCCGCACCGGCGCTCGACGCGTTCGACCAGTGGATCGCCACGCGCGATCGCGCGGAAGACAATTCGGTCTCCGCGCACTACGTGTCGCGCGAAATCCCCGGTTACGAGGACCTCGACGCCAACGGTACATGGCGCAGCGTTCCCAACTACGGCGAAGTGTGGGTGCCGACCACCGTGACAACGGGCTGGGCGCCATATCACGAGGGTCATTGGGCATGGGTCGCGCCGTGGGGCTGGACATGGGTGGACGATGCACCCTGGGGCTTTGCGCCTTTCCACTATGGCCGCTGGGCGTATATCGACCGCTCGTGGGCATGGGTGCCGGGTCCGGTCGTGGTGACGCAAGCGCCCGTGTACGCGCCGGCGCTGGTGGCCTTTGTCGGCGGCGGCGGTGGCGGTGGCGGTGGCGCGCAATGGGGCGTCGATCTCGCGATTGGCGGCGCAGTCGGCGCAGGGGTGGCGTGGTTCGCACTCGGACCGGGAGAGCCGTGGCATCCGGCTTATCACACCAGCCCGACGTACTACAGCCGCATCAACAACGTGAACATCACCAACGTTCACAACACGACGATCATCAACAACGTCACCAACGTCCACAACACGTACATCAACCAGAACGCGCCGGGCGCGATTGCCGCCGTGCCGGCGAATGCGTTCGTGCATGGCGAATCAGTCGCCAAGGCGGCTCGTCCGTTCAATGCGCAGGCGCTCGCTCATGCACAGATCGGTGCCGGCGCGCCTGCCATCGCACCGGTTCAGCAGAGCTTCGCGGGCGCGTTGCGGCCTGCCCATGTCGGCGCGCCAGCGGCGCTCGCCCAGCGTGAGGTCGTGGCGACCCGCGCACCAGTGGTGCCGGCGGCCTATCACGACACGCTTGCCCAACGCTTCGCCGCAAGCGGCGGCAAGGTGGCGGGTGCGGGCGAACCGGTGGTGCGCAGCGCCGCGCCCGCTGCGTTCACAGAGGCTGCCCATCCGGGCAAAGCGGGTGCGGTAGCGGTGCCGGCAGGGTTTCGCGTGATCAACCGGACGCAGGTTCGTCCCGTGACTGCGCAAGGTGCGCCGGAACACGGCAATGAAGCGCAAGCAGCCCATGCGCCGAACCCGGCTGAGCAGCAAGCCCACGCGCCGAATGCCGCTGCGCCGAAACCGAATGCCAAAGAGCCGCCGCGTGCCAATCAGGCTAACGAAGCGCACGAGAATGGTGTGCCGCGTCCGCAGAACGAAGCGGCCGAGCATGCTCAACCGGAAACGCATGACGCCCGGCCAGCCGAAGCCGCTCCTCAGCCGCCGCGCGCACCGGAAGGACAGCACGCGCAGCCGGAGCAGCAACGCGCGGCCGAGGCGCCGCATGCTGAAGCGCCTCATGGTGAAGCACCGCGCAGTGAACCGCAGCATGCGGAAGAAGCGCCGCCGAAGCAACGCGCAGAGCAAGCCGCACCCGCCCCGCGCGAGAACCCGCATCCGGCTCCGCAGCCGCCGCAACAGCATGCCGCTGCGCATCCGGAACCGGCGCCGCATCCGGCGCAACAGCAGCATTCAGAGCCGGAGCACAAGCAGGAAGGCGAGCATAAGGACGACCATCCGCACTAAGCGCGTCACGACTGCCCGTCATGCGACGGGCAGTCGCTTGTAGCAAGCGAAATCCGTTTTGAGTAGCGCTTGCGGCGGGAGACTTCTCACGCGTCGAAGCACATTTGCGTGGGGCGTTCCACCATGCAGTCAAGAACCCGTCTTTAGATAATATTGACCGTCGGCCATCACCTTGGGGCCGAACCCGCATGCGGCGGCGGAACCGTGTGTGGTCACGTCGAGCGTCTCGGGTTCAGTGAGTCTCAACTCGATCAGACACTTGTCCGCGTGTCCGTCGTATGCGTCGAGATTGGCCAGTTTCGCGGTGGCCTCGATCGGCACACCGGACGGCTGACCCGAAACGACGATCCGCGCGATGGCGCCGTAAAAACGCACGTTTGCCAACACGGTGCCGGTGCTGGCCACCGGCTGGCCAGTGCTGCTGACGCTCGGATAAAGAAACTCAGCCAGCAGCCGGTACACGCCGCGACGTCCCTTGAGCGGCGTCAGCGTGATGTTGCTCCATCCGCCCAGCTTCAGATAGCGCGCGAACTCCACGCCGGATGCAGGCAACCCCTCCACCACCTGCTTGTCCGCGATTCCGGCAAGACGTTGTTGCGCGAGTTCGCCCACGCGACCCAGCATGACATCGTCAGGGGCTTCCATGCCGCGGCTTGCGGCAGTCCGGTAATACGCACGTGCGTTTGAAAACGCTTCGAGGCTCGCTTGCACATCGCCCTGATGAATCAGCGCCATCGCCACACGCGCATGCGCCGAGTTGATCGCCTTCGGTGAGTTTTCCTCTTCGGCTTGCAAGGTGGCAGCGTCCGCCAGCATGGATTCCATATCCACCAGGGACTGCGCATCCTTGATGCGTCCCGCGTCCAGCGCGGCCACACCCAGCGCCGCGCACGAGGCGTTGGTGCGGCACTGCACGTCCCGCCCCTCGAGCACGGCGCGCCGGTACAACTCGGCGCGCGAACCGCTCTCGAACGCCTGGGCGGCAGCGAGCGACGGCACGAGCATGACAAGAGCAGCTACAACGGCGAATGGCTTTGCACGCATGTGTGAAAAGGCTGTTGATCACGCACTCGATAACAAACGCCCTGTCTGGGCGCTGCGTCCGCCACGCGAGGGCGTCTTCACAGGTTGGGCCGCTGCCAGTGATGCTGACAGAAAATTGATAAGTGCGCGATCACGACTTCACCCGACTGCTGCATCCGATCGCTTACGCGAGCCGTACTGTGGACATCGCGTTTTGCGAGCGAACACAACGAATACAGCGCCACGACGTGCCGCCGATACTTGCCCGGACGTTTTTACCGCATCGGCCAACGGCACAGGTCATTTCGTGCTGCTCATTGTCGATGATGGGCTGCATCACCGGCTGATTAGATGAGCGCCTCAAATTGACCCATGTCAGTTCCCACGAGGTCTCAGCGGCAAACCAGCCATCGAACCCTACAATTTGATTAAATAAAATCTGCCGACAGCCGATAACCAGTGGAGCCGCCCCTCCTTTTTTTCGGTTGGACTAAACATGCTTGGCACTTACAACTTCTGGCTTGTGGCGATCTCGTTCAGCGTCGCGGCGCTGGCGTCATACACCGCCCTCGACCTCACCGGACGCATCGCGTTGCAGGCCTCGGCACGCCTGCGGCAAGCATGGCTGGCCGGCGGCGCAGCCGCGATGGGCGTCGGCATCTGGTCCATGCATTTCATCGCCATGCTGGCGCTGTCGCTGCCGATTCCACTCGGCTACGACCTGACGCTAACGGGTGACTCGCTCGCCATCGCGGTCGTGGTGTCGTATTTCGCGCTCTTCGTCACCACGCGTGCACGGGTCACGGCAAGCCATCTCGTGAGCGGCAGCGTGCTGATGGGACTCGGCATTTCGGGGATGCACTACACCGGCATGGCCGCCATGCGCATGCATCCCGGCCTTGTCTACCGGACGGGTTGGTTTGTCGCGTCGCTTGTCATTGCGATCGCCGCCTCCCTGGCCGCGCTGCTGATCGCCCGCAAGCTGCGCGACAACGCCGCGCGCCACGTCACCCGCATCCGCTTCGGCGCTGCGCTCGTCATGGCGGTGGCCATTTGCGGTATGCACTACGCCGGCATGATGGCGGTCGATTTTCCCGTCGGCGCCATTTGCGGCGCAGCCAGCGGCGTCAACACCGAGTGGCTCGCCACGGCGGTGTCGCTCTCCACCTTCGTTATTCTGATCGTCACGCTGATGCTGTCGCGCTTCGATGCGCGCACGAGCTTCCTGGCAGGCGCCGTATCGAACCTGAACGGGCAGATCGTGCGCCTTGCTACGCTCGACACGCTGACCGGTCTGCCGAACCGCGCGACGCTCACCGAACGGATCGAAACAGCCATCCAGTTGGCGCGCCGCCGCAACAACGTGTTCGCGATCCTGTTCATGGATCTGGACGGCTTCAAGACCATCAACGATTCGCTCGGTCATTCGGCCGGCGACCAGGTACTCGCCGCCTTCGCGCAGCGTCTGCAGTCCTGCGTTCGCGCCACCGACACCGTGGCGCGCCTGGGCGGCGACGAATTCGTCGTGCTGGCCGAGAATCTGGTGGCCCGCGAGGACGCGGGACTGATTGCCGAAAGCGTCCTGCAACGCATGCGCGAAGGGGTGTGGAACGACAACGAGCCGTTACAGGTCATGCCGAGTATCGGCATTGCGCTGTTCTCGCAGGACGGCGACACCGTCGACACCCTGCTCAAGCACGCCGATGCCGCGATGTACGAAGCCAAGCGCGCGGGCCGCAGCACCTATCGCTTCTTCGAAGCGAGCATGAACGAAGCGGCGACGCGCACGCTGCAAATCCAGCACGCGCTGCACGAAGCACTCAGCGCCGGTCATTTCACACTGCATTTCCAGCCTAAGTTCCGCGGCGACAGCAATGAGCTTGCCGGCGCCGAGGCGCTGATCCGCCTCAATCATCCGGTGCTGGGCGCGCTGGCCCCGATGGAGTTCATTCCGATTGCCGAACGCTCCGGCCAGATCGTGCAGATCGGCTACTGGGTGGTGCGCGAGACTTGCCGGCAGATCCGTCGCTGGGCCGACGCGGGTCTACCGTCGATGAAGGTGGCGATCAATCTGTCGCCGCGTCAGCTATCGCAGCCGAATCTGGTCGCCAACGTGCTGGAGATCGTCCAGGCCGAACAGGTGGACAGCGACCGCATCATGTTCGAGATCACCGAAACCGTCGCCATGCAGGACGCCCCGCGCACGATCGAGATGATTCACGAATTTCAGACGAACGGCTTTGAAATCGCCATCGACGATTTCGGCACCGGCTATTCGAGCCTGGCCTATCTGCAACGCTTCCGCGTCAAGCAGTTGAAGATCGATCGCTTTTTTACCAATGGTCTCGATGACCAAGGCCCGGAAGGCACGGCGATCGTATCCGCGATCATTGCGCTCGCGCATTCGCTCGACATGGACGTGGTGGCTGAAGGTGTCGAAACCGCCTCGCAGCTGGGCAAGCTCAAATCCTTGATGTGCGACGAAATGCAGGGTTTCCTGCTGGGCAAACCGCTCGAGGCGGAGGCTTTCGGCGCGTTGCTGAAGACCCACATGGCGGTGGCGTAGACCAAAGATCCGCGCGAACCGGAACTGCACCGCGCGTGCAGCGCAGGATTCGCCCGCTGGAGACTTCATGAAATTCGATGTAGCGACGTTCAATTCGATTTGCCTGATCACCTTTCTCTGCAGCGGCATCGTGACGGCTGCGCTCTCGCGCATCTTCGCGCGGGTCGCGGCGTTTCGCCTCTGGTCGGCATCGTTCTTTCTGATGAGCGCGGCAGCAGGCTGCTTCGGACTGCACGCGGTGTGGCCGTCCACCCTGTTGCTGATCGCCACCGCCACCCTGGGTCTGCATTCGCGAATTCTGGTCTGGTCCGGCACGCGCGTCCTGTTCGGCTCGCCCGCGTTGATGCGCGAAGGCCTGGCCCTGACCGCGCTGTTTTGCGTGCTGTTTTCGGTTGCGCACGCCTTGAAGGCGCCGCCGCTCTATCGCGCCGCGCTACTCACGCTATTCTTTTTGCCGTTTCGCGTGCTCACGCTTTACGAGGTTTGCCGCCGACGCCGCCCGGACCTCGGCCCGGCCCGCATGCTGGTGGCGATCGCCAGTGTGATCACGGGTTCGAATGCGGCGGTGCCGTTGATGCTGGTACTGCTGAACCGGGGCAACGCGTCACTCCTGCTGGGCAACCCGCAGACCACGTCGGCGGTGTATGCCGTTGTGTTCGCGGGCGATCTGCTGCTGATCATCGGGCTGATCGTGCTGGCCTTGCAGCATCTGATCGCCGAACAAGGCATGCTCGCCCATCTCGACCGGGGCGCCTCGCGGCGGCCCAATCCGCTCAACGCGACGCTGCGCACCGATCTGGTGAAGGAGCTGCCGAAACTGCCCGATCCGACCTGAGCGAGCGGCGCTCACTTCACACCATGTGTGGCTCCGGGTCCGCCGCGTCACGGCCAATCACCGTCGGCGCAAGCGCCGGGTCGCGCCGGGTGAGCTTGCCGTCCACGGATGCACCGCAATCCATGCGGAGTTGCTGGTAATGGATGTTGCCGGTCACGTGCGCGTTGGGCTGCAGTTCGACGAAATGATCGGCAATCACGTCGCCGACGATCTTCCCGTTCACCACCACGTCATATCCGTGCACGTTGCCCTCGATCGAGCCGCGATCGCTCAGGACCAGCAGCGTCTGCGTGCCCGCCTTGCCGATGACGTTGCCGAGCACATAGCCGTCCATGCGCAGGCCCTCGCTAAATTCGAGGTCGCCGGTAATGCGCACGTCATGCGCAATCAACGTCGCGAGCTTGGCATGCTGGATGGTCGGTGCTTTCTTCTTTTTGAACATGAATGATCTCTAACTGATGAATGGAACGGTTCGTCGCGTCATGCGTTGCCGGGCGACGAGCCGGCTCGATGGATTCACTGCCCGATAGACCGCGTGATGAGCCGCGTGATGAGCCACGCCTCGCATGACACGCTCAACGACGTTTCTGGCTCTGGTCGCGCAGAAACAGCAACTCGGTGCGCAGAAGGCCGACTTCGGCGGCCGAGGCGTCAGCGGCCTTCTGGACGGCCGCGCGGGCCGTGGACTCCTGCGCCAAGGCGAGCCGGCTGCGTTCGAGTTCGGCTTGCATGTCGTCCGGCGAGACCGGCGCGCTCGCACACTGAGCCGCCAGACCGGCGTGCTGGGTTGCATACCAGCCCATCGCCGCCGCGCCGACGGCGACACTGCATGCACACACGCCGGTCCAGAGCGCAGCGCGAACGGCGCGCGAGCGCACCGGCTGCAGCGTATAGGTACGTTGCGTCAGACTGCCCGCGTCGCGGGTCGAACGAAGATCAGCCATGCGGATGGGCTCCGAATAGCGCGAGGTAGCCGGTTGGATCGACCGGGGCGCCGTTCACCAGCACTTCGAGATGCAGGTGGGGTCCCGTCGAGCGGCCGGTCGAGCCGATCTCGGCGATAGGCTGGCGCGGCAGCACCAGATCGCCTTCGCGCACGAGGATGCGTGACGCGTGACCGTAGCGGGTCACGAGACCGTTGCCGTGATCGATTTCGACTGCGTTGCCATAGCCGCCTTTCGATCCCGCGAAGATCACGCGACCACCGGCGGCGGCGAGAATCGGCGTACCGCTCGGCGCGACCAGATCGATACCCGGATGAAAACTGAGCTTTTGCGTGAACGGATCGATGCGGTTGCCGAACGGCGAGCCGAAACGCGCGCCGTCGGCCGGCATGCGGCCTGGAAACGCGTTAAAGGCGACCTCGTGTGCCGCGGTCTCGCGTTCGAGCGCGGCGAGCGTGGCGCTCATGCACTCGAGTTGCTGCCGGGTCGAAGCGGTATCGCCGCGCGACGGCCGCGCGGCCGCTTCGACACAGCGTCGGGGTGGCAACGCTGGGCCGCCCTCGCCGTCTGCATCGGCGCTATCCTGATCCGCCGGGTCGGCAGGCGCGCGCGGCGGCACTTTCGGCGTGTGCAAGCGGGCTTCGGAATCGCGCAGGGCGCCGATCTCGTTGGTCAGCCGCTCGATGCGCGGCTCGATCTGCGCCACCGATGCATTCAACTGGCCAAGCTGATCGATCGCATAGGTATGCTCGACGCGACTCACCGCCTGGCTGACCGGGCCCGCCGCATCATGCGCGGGAAGATGGATGCCAATCACGATGCCCGCCGTGAGCGAGAGCGCCGCGACGCCGGTTGCCGTCACAATGGCGATCGTCCACGCACTGCGCCGGGTGACGAAGCGGATCTCGCCGCGGCTGAGCTGGCTGCCTGCACCGAGGATCGAAGACATCAGCAGCGCCCCTGTTGCGAGGCGCCGCGCAATGCGGACGTATCACGCCACCGGCGAATCCGGCGCTTACACCGAGTAAGCGGATTAACCGGAAGAAGCACAACGGGAAAGACATCAACAGCGAAAGGTGGACGAACCGGCATGCCGCGTGAGTCGGACAACCGCCGACGTGAGATAAAAGACAAGGGCGCAAATTATCCGCCTGTCGCGCCGGGCACCATCTCAAATTCGGAAAGCTCAGGAACGCGACGCCGCTCCGCCCAGCCACACGGCATCGATCTCAAAATCGCTTGACTTCTCCTGCCATCGAACTAATATACGCACCGCGTACATTAACCTGACCGAGAGGTGCCTGCATGAGCGTCCCGCAACAAGCTTTCCTTCGCGATGCCATGCGTCGCCTGAATATGACCCGCGACACCTTCGCGAGCCGCATCGGCGTATCGCGCCGGGCGTTGGACACGTGGCTGCTGCCGGACGATTCGGCGGAATCGCGGGCGATGCCGGAGATTGTCGAGCGTTTCGTGTCGGAAATCGTCGTGAACGGCGAACCCGGCGAAAAATATACGCAAAGCGTAGACTCGCAATCGCTCGCCAGCCAGATGCTGTTCGAAGGCAAGTCGCAGTTGCTATCCGTCGATCAGTTCTCGCGCGACTCGGTCGAAGCGCTCTTTCGCGTCGCCGACATCATGCAGCCCATCGCGCGTCGCCGCAAAATCTCCCGCGTGCTCGAAGGCGCGGTGCTCGGCAACCTGTTCTTCGAGGCCAGCACCCGCACGCGCGTGAGCTTCGGCGCGGCGTTCTGCCGGCTCGGCGGCTCGGTGTGCGACACCACAGGTTTCACGTTTTCGTCCATGGCCAAAGGCGAGTCGATCTACGACACCAGCCGCGTGATGAGCGGCTACGTCGACGCCTTGGTGATCCGCCATCCGGAGCAAGGCTCGGTGGCCGAATTCGCGCGTGCCACCAACGTGCCCGTGATCAATGGCGGCGACGGCCCCGGCGAGCATCCGAGCCAGGCGTTGCTCGACCTGTACACGATCCAGCGCGAATTTTCGCGCCTCGGCAAGATCGTGGATGGTGCGCATATTGCGCTGGTGGGTGACCTCAAGTACGGCCGTACCGTGCATTCGCTGGTCAAGCTGCTGGCGCTGTATCGCGGCATCAAGTTCACGCTGATCTCGCCGCCGTCGCTGGAAATGCCCAGCTATATCGTCGAACAGATCTCGCGCAACGATCACGTGATCGAGCAGACCCACGACCTGAAAGGCGGCCTGCGCGGCGCCGACGTGGTGTACGCCACACGCATCCAGAAAGAGCGTTTCGCCGACGAATCGTTCGAAGGCTACACGCCGGACTTCCAGATCAACCAGGCGCTGGTCGATAGCGTGTGCGGACTCGATACGCTGATCATGCACCCGCTGCCGCGCGACAGCCGCCCGGGCGCCAACGACCTGAGCGTCGACCTGAATCACGATTCGCGGCTCGCCATCTTCCGCCAGACCGATAACGGCATCCCGGTACGGATGGCAATTTTCGCGGTGCTGCTCGGCGTCGAGAAACTGGTGCAGCATTCCATGCGCGATGCGGCGTGGCGTCCGCCGGTCTACCTCGGGCCGGACGATGCGGTGTTTCACGGCATCGATTGAGCGGGACACCTAAGCAAACCGGACTGCGCTCGCGCGCTACGCATCGTCTTATCGCGCGAGTCTGCAGCTCGTCAGGCGGCCACCACCTTGAACACGGACACCGCTTCCATCAGCCGCGCCGCCTGCTCTTCCAGCGACTGCGAAGCCGCTGCCGCCTGCTCGACGAGCGCCGAGTTCTGCTGGGTCGTCTGATCCATTTCCGCCACGGCGAGACTCACCTGCTCGATCCCTTTGCTTTGTTCGCCAGCGGCGTGCGAGATTTCAGTGATGATTGCCGTGACCTTCTGCACTGACCGGACAACATCGCTCATCGTCGCACCCGCGCGTTCAGCGAGCGACGAGCCCTGAGCGATCTGCTCGACCGAATCATTGATCAGCTGCTTGATTTCGCGTGCGGCAGACGCACTGCGCTGCGCAAGATTACGGACCTCGCTCGCGACCACTGCGAAACCGCGTCCATGTGCGCCTGCGCGCGCGGCTTCGACGGCCGCATTCAGCGCCAGGATATTCGTCTGGAACGCGATACCGTCGATTACCCCGATGATTTCGGCAATTTTGCGCGAGTGCATGGAAATGCCCTGCATGGTCTCGACGACATTGCCGACCACCTGACCACCGAGCACCGCGGTTTCCGACGCGCTCAACGCCAGTGTGTTGGCCTGGCGGGCGTTGTCCGCGTTCTGCTTCACGGTCGAAGTGAGCTGTTCCATGCTCGACGCGGTGCGTTCGAGGGAAGCCGCCTGTTGTTCGGTGCGATGAGACAGGTCGCTGTTACCGCTAGCAATTTCCTGCGCGCCGACGTTGATGGATTCCGTACTGCTGCGCACCGTCGCCACCGTGGTGACGAGAGCGTGCTGCATATTCCGGAGACCGGTGAACACCGCGCCCATTTCGTTCTCGCGCTTCACCGTGATTTCGGCGCGCAGATCGCCCGAGGCGATCTGTTCGAAATGCCGGATCATGTGCGCCAACGGCTGCACGACGGCGCCGAGCAACACGCGTCGCGCCAGAAAGCCCAGCAACAGCGCGACGAGCGCCACTACGCCCAGCACGCCGACCATGGAGCGAAAACGCGTCTGCGCATCGGTATAGCGGGCTTTTTGCCGTTCGGCCAGCACACCTTCCAGGCCCGACATCGAGCTTTGGTAGGCATCGGACAAGGCCTTGGTTTCCTTGCCTTGCAGCGTCTTGAAGGTGCTGAAGTCCATCTGTTCGAGGGCATCGAAAGCAGGCAGCAAGGCCTGTTTGACGAAGGCATTGCGTTTGCCCTGCAACTGCGTCGATAAATCCCTTACCGTTTGATCGGCCGGCTGGTGCGCGAGATAGTCCGCGAATTGCCGGTCGGACTCCTTGATATCTTCGTGAGCATTGACGAGCAGTTGCGGCTCCGGGTCGCCGATGGCATAGAGTGCGTGGTAACTGTCGAGCGAGACACGTACGCGTTGCAGCAATTCGCTGCTGGTCTTCAGTTCCACCAGGATCCGCGTGTCCTCTTCATACATCTTGCTCATGCCGTCATTGCTGAGCTTGAGCATGCCGACGCTGACACCGATCACGATCAATAGAATCGCGTTAAAGACCGTGATGACGAACGTGATGTTCCCGCGAATACTGGTGTTTCTGAACATGTTGTGTGTCCCCGTTTTTGCTTTTTTTCGAATTCTGCTTTGACGCGCAATGGGGATTGCCGCCCGCGCCGTCTGCGCGGCGCGGCGAAAAACGCAATCATCCCACGCGCTTGCTGCGGCGGTACCGGTCGAACAACACCGCGAGCAACAGGATGCCGCCGCGAATCAGGTATTGGTAGAAGGTCGGCACGTTCAGGAGGCTCATGGCATCCTGCACCGAACCCATGATCAGCACCCCGACCAGCACGCCGGAGATCGTCGCCACACCGCCCGTCAACGACACGCCGCCGAGCACGCACGCCGAAATCACGCCGAGTTCGAGCCCGACCGAGGTCTTCGGATCGCCCAGGCTCATACGCGAGGCCAGCATCACGCCCGCGAAACCGGTGACAAGACCTTGCAGCACGAACACCACGATCTTGATGCGCGTGACAGGCAAACCGGCGAGCAGCGCGGCTTCGCTATTGCCGCCAACCGCCAGCACGTTCTTGCCGAACACGGTCTTTTTAAGCAGGAATCCGAACAGCACGAAGCCGACGATGTTGCTCCAGATCGGATACGAAATACCGAGGAACGAGCCGCCGCCGAGGTCGAAGAAGCGTTCTTCGGAAATCATCACGGCGTCGCCGTTGGACGTGATGTACGCGAGACCCCGCACGACTTCCATCATGGCAAGCGTCACGATCAGCGAGTTGATCTTGTAGCGCGCAACCAGTACCCCGTTCACCAGACCGACCGCGCCGCCTGCCAGCACGCCACCGGCGATGCCGAGCGTCACGCTGTGCGTCACGGTAATCAACGTCGAAGCCACGACGCCGGAGAATGCGACGATCGACGCCACCGACAGGTCCACTTCACCCAGCGCCAGCACGAACATCATCGTGACGGCGATGGAACCGATCAGCGTGACCGACAGCAACAGCCCCTGAATATTGCGCGAGCTGATGAAGTCCGGCACCGTCAGCGACAACGCGCCAAACAATATGATGAAGACCATCACAATGCCTGACTTGTTGATGAAATCCCATGCCTGCATGGCGCGCGAACGCGTGGCGCCGCTGGTTGCGAGTGCGGCGGCCGTGTTGCCAGGTTGCTCTTGTGTTTGCATTGTGTCTGTTTCCATTCCGTAAGTCCGGCCTTAGCGCGGGAGTGCGAGCTTGATCAGCGCGTCTGGGCTCGCTTGCGCTTTCGGCAAATCGCCGACAATGCGGCCTTCCTTCATCACCAGCACGCGGTCGGCCACACCGATCACTTCCGCGAGATCGCTCGATACGACGATGACCGTACGGCCCGCTTCCGCAAGCGCATACAGCAAGCCGTAGATTTCGCTGCGCGCGCCCACGTCGATGCCGCGAGTCGGTTCGTCCATGAGAAAGACGTCGATCTCTTCGGCCAGCCAGCGCGACAGGATCACCTTCTGCTGATTGCCGCCCGAGAGGGTACCGATGGGCGTCTCGCCGTTACGCGTCTTGATCGCCAGCTTCGCGATGAACTCCTTCGCGGTCTGTGCTTCCTTGCGGTTGTTGAGCACGTTGAAGCGGCTGAAATGCCGGCGGCAGCTGATATTCAGGTTGTCCGAGACCGACGCGATCGAGACAATGCCTTCGTGCTTGCGATCTTCCGGGCACAACGCGACACCTGCTCGCACGGCATCGCGCGGCGTGGTGAAGTTCACACGCTTGCCCTTCAGCACGATCTCGCCGGCGCTCGGCTTCACCGCGCCGTAGATCAGCTTCATCAATTCGGAGCGGCCTGCGCCCACGAGGCCGAAGAAACCCACGATCTCACCGGCGCGCGCAGAAAACGATACGGGCTCCTTAAGACCGCGTCCCAGCAATCCTTTCACTTCGAGCTGCACGTCGCCCGTGGGGCGTGGCCGGTAGCCGTACACGTCGGCAATCGAGCGGCCCACCATGCAGCTGATCAGGCGATCGCGATCGAGTCCTTCACCGGCTTCGAACGTATCGATATGGTGGCCGTCGCGGAACACCGTCACCCGATCGCACAATTCGTAGACTTCCTCCATGCGATGCGTGACATAGATAATCGCGCGCCCTTCAGCCTTGAGCGCGCGGATGATGCGGAACAGCTGCGTCGTCTCGCGTGACGACAGTGAACTAGTCGGCTCGTCGAAGGCGATGACGCGCGCATCGCGCATCAACGCCTTGCCGATCTCGATCATCTGGCGCTGCCCGATGGACAGATATTTGACCTGCTGCGCCGGATCGATTTTCTCGCCGAGCCGCTCGAGCTCGCGCATGGCGCGCGCCAGCAGGGCTTTTTCGTCAAGCACACCGAAGCGGTTGGGCAGTGCGCCGAGCATCAGGTTTTCCGCGACCGTGAGTTCGGGGACGAGATGCAGTTCCTGATAGATGATCGCAACGCCGGCCTCGATGGCGGCCTTGGTGGTGGTGAACTGCTGGGCCGCGCCGTTCAGCGAGAGCGTGCCCGCCGCCGGCTGATTCACGCCGGAGAGCACCTTCAGCAGCGTGGATTTGCCGGCGCCGTTTTCGCCCATCAGGCCATGCACTTCGCCGCGCCGCACGTCGAGCGAGACCTGATCGAGCGCCAGCACACCCGGAAACTGCACGGTGATGCCGGCAAGCTGGAGATACGCTTCCGTGTCGGCGGACACAGCAGCGGACGCAGCGGCGCTGGAACCCAGCTGCGCTGCGTCGGGTTGGGAAACCGTCATCGAATGCCTCTTGCTGGTGGACACAACGCGCGGGGCGGTACGCTAAAGCCTTCGCTGTACCACTGCCCGCGCCGCGAGCGTTGCCCATCAGGCAGGCATGCTCACGCTAACGCTCATGCGAACCCTTAGATTCCGAGTTCCTTGCGCACGTCTTCCCAGTTGCTGCGCACCATCAGCTTGCCGGTGGTTTGCGTGTCGGCCGCCGGTTGCTTGCCCGTCTTGATCCAGTCGACCAGGTTCTCCGTGCTTTCCTTGCCGTGGTTCGTCGAGCTGACGGCGATCGTGCCGTAGAAGCCTGTCGGCTGCTTCTTCTGGAATTCAGCGAACGCTTCGCCGGCACCGTTGATGCCGACACCGATCACATCCGCCGCCGGAATATGCAGCTGCTCGGTGGCGCGCACGCCGCCCAGCACCGACTCCTCGTTGAGCGCGAAGATCACCCACTTCTTGATGTTCGGATGCTGCGCGAGCACCGGCGACACGGCGTTGAAGCCACCTTCATCGTCCGTGGTCTTCTGCGGTGCGTCGAAGATGTTGTCCTTCTTGAAGCCGTTCGCCAGCAGCGATTGCGTCGCGCCGTCGGTACGCAGACGGGCCGTCGGCAGTTCGTTGCTGGTGATGCGCAGCGCGCCCACTTCGTCCGGATTCCAGCCGCGACGCTTCATTTCGTCGGAGATGGCCTGACCTACCTGATTGCCGATCTTGGAAGCCGACATCCCGAGGTGAGGCACATCGGCGAGCGGCTTGCCGGTGGAGTCGACCAGTTGATCGTCGACCGTGACGAACTTCATGTTGTAACGCTTGGCGCGTGCTTCGATTGCCGGTCCGAGGCGCACGTCCGGTGCGCAGATCACAAAGCCCTTGGCACCCTGCGCGCCGAGGTTATCGATTGCAGCCAGCACCTTTTCGCCGTCCGGCGTGCCGATGTTCACCACCGAGAAGCCATCCTTCTGACCGAGCGCGGTCGCGGCCTTCTGTTCGTTGATGAACCATGCCTGTTCCGGCATCTTCACCAGAAAGCCGACCTTCAGCGGTTCATCTGCGTGCGCCGTCATCTGGGCCGCGAACGGTACCGCGAGGACAGCCGCCGCGATGGCGGACAAGGTCAAACGGCGAAGCTTCTGATTCACGTAGGTCTCCTAATGTTTACAGTGTGGGTTTTATTGCGTGTGGTTTAAGCGGCGTCGCCTATTCGATGAACGGCTCTGCCGCGTGCCGATGGCCGAGTAGCAAAGCGTCGGCCACGTGCTCGAGCGGCCGGAGATCCACATCGCTCTGGCCGGAGGTAATCAACTCGTGAAACCGCTCATACAAGCCGGGGTATTCCCGTTCCGGGCCGATGTCCACGGACGCGCCGTCGATGTGCAACACCTTGCCGCCCTGCGAGAGCCGCAGAACGCCATCGGTGGTCGTCACTTCGATTTGCCACAGTTCTTCAGGACCATGGCGCCAATCGAATTCTGCGCGGATCGGCGTATCGCGGTCGTCGATAAAATCCAGGTTTGCGGCAATCGGCGTCTGCCGGTTGGACGGCACCCAAAGCTCGGCGGACTTCAGGAAAAATGCGCGCGGCAAGATGCGCGTCATGCTCGACAACGCGTTGATACCCGGATCGAAAACGCCCAGCCCGCCCGGCTGCCAAATCCAGTCCTGGTTCGGATGCCACTTGCGGACATCCTCTTTCCACAGAACCGTCACTGCCTTGATCTGGCGCGCCGCGAGCCACGCGCGAGCGGGCTCCACTGCCGGCGCGTAGCGGGAATGCCACGAGGCAAACAGGGTGCAGCCATGTTCGCGGGCCAGCTCTTCGAGGATGGCCACCTCGACCACGCTGGCGCCCGGCGGCTTTTCCAGCATCACATGTTTGCCCGCGAGGAGTGCAGCCTTCGCCTGTTCGAAGCGGACTTGCGGAGTGGCACAGAGCGAGATTGCTTGCAATTCAGGTTCTGCGGCGAGCATCTCCTGAATTGTCTTGTAGTTGCGCACACCGTCGACCTGCGCGTTGCGGCTCGCACATGCGACGAGTTCGAACCCGTCATTACCCGCGATAGCCGGGAAATGCTGGTCGCGTGCGATCTTACCTACGCCAACCAGGCCTACCGAAATTTGCTTTGGCATGTCTTCGCCTCAAATGATTTTCACGCTGCATCCGGCGACGCTCCTCTTTGAGGACGCAACCGCTCACCATCATTTTTGAATAGTCACACTATATTGCCACCGTTTTGGCACAAATATCCGTAAATACCCTAGTAATACCTGTAAATAGTCTTACTATAATGTGCGATCAGGAGGGCACTATGCCAGACAAAAAGCGAGCACTGCGCTCGGCGCAGTGGTTCGGCACGGCCGACAAGAATGGCTTCATGTATCGAAGCTGGATGAAGAATCAGGGTATTCCGGATCACGAATTTCAGGGCAAACCAATTATCGGGATCTGCAACACGTGGTCGGAATTGACGCCGTGTAACGCGCATTTTCGCAAGATCGCAGAGCACGTCAAGCGCGGGGTCTTCGAAGCGGGTGGCTTCCCGGTGGAGTTCCCCGTCTTCTCGAACGGCGAGTCGAACCTGCGCCCCACCGCCATGTTCACACGCAATCTCGCCAGTATGGACGTCGAGGAGTCGATTCGCGGCAATCCGATCGACGCAGTTGTCCTGCTCGCCGGCTGCGATAAGACGACACCTGCGCTGCTGATGGGTGCGGCAAGTTGCGACGTGCCCGCCATCATGGTGAGCGGCGGTCCGATGCTCAACGGCAAGCATCATGGTCGCGACATCGGTTCGGGCACCGTGGTCTGGCAATTGAGCGAGCAGGTCAAGGCCGGCAAGATCTCGCTGCATGAATTCATGTCCGCTGAAGCCGGCATGTCACGCTCGGCGGGCACCTGCAATACGATGGGCACGGCATCGACCATGGCCTGCATGGCCGAAGCGCTCGGCGTCACGCTGCCGCACAACGCCGCGATCCCTGCCGTGGATGCACGCCGCTACGTGCTCGCACATATGTCGGGCATGCGTATCGTCGAAATGGCGATGGAAGATCTGCGCCTGTCGAAACTGCTCACGCGTGAGGCGTTCGAGAACGCCATCCGTGTGAACGCGGCGATCGGCGGCTCGACCAATGCGGCGATCCATCTGAAGGCCATTGCCGGGCGCATTGGCGTGGATCTGGAACTGGACGACTGGACGCGTGTAGGGCGCGGCACACCTACGCTGGTCGATCTGCAACCGTCAGGCCGCTTCCTGATGGAGGAGTTCTATTACGCAGGCGGCCTGCCAGGCGTGGTTAAGCGCCTCGGTGAAGCGGGCCTGCTGCCGCATCCCGATGCCTTGACCGCGAACGGCCAGTCGCTGTGGGACAACAACAAGGAAGCGCCGATCTATAACGAAGAGGTGATTCGTCCGCTCGACAAGCCGCTCGTCGCCGACGGCGGCCTGTGCATCGTGCGCGGCAATCTCGCGCCAAACGGCGCGGTCCTCAAGCCGTCTGCCGCCACACCGGCCCTGCTCAAGCATCGTGGCCGCGCCGTGGTGTTCGAAAACTTCGACGACTACAAGGCGCGCATCGGCGATCCGGATCTCGACGTCACGGCCGACTCCGTCCTCGTGATGAAGAATTGCGGACCGAAGGGATATCCGGGCATGGCCGAGGTCGGCAACATGGGCTTGCCGCCGAAGCTGCTGGCGCAAGGCGTGACCGACATGGTTCGGGTCTCGGATGCGCGTATGAGCGGCACCGCATACGGCACCGTCGTGCTGCACGTGTCACCCGAAGCGCGCGCGGGCGGCCCGCTCGCGGTGGTGCGCGAAGGCGACTGGATCGAGCTGGATTGCCACAGCGGCCGTCTCCATCTGGACATCAGCGCGGAGGAGCTGACTGCGCGCCTCGCCGATTGGGCGGAAGGACAGCAGAAGAACCCGGCCGACTCGAGCGGTTACCGCCAGCTTTATGTCGAACACGTGCTGCAAGCCGATCAGGGCTGCGACTTCGACTTCCTGGTGGGTTGCCGCGGCTCGGACGTGCCGCGTCACTCGCATTGAACGCTGCTTAGCCTGATAACGGCAGCCGTCGACGCGTCGCAGCGTGAAATACGCTGCGACGCTTGCGCAAACCAGACGCGCGTTACGAAGCAGAAGGCTTGATGTTCTGGTTGTGACGGAACAGATTGCGCGGGTCATACCGCGTCTTCACTGCGACGAGACGCTCGTAGTTCGGGCCATAGGCCGCGCCGATACGCCCGGCCTCCTCCTCCGTCATGAAATTGACGTACACGCTGCCCAATGCAAAAGGCGCAGACGCCTCGAAAAATCCGCGCGCCCATGCAATGCATTGCTCGTCTTCGCTCGCGTCGCTCCAGCGTCCGTGCACATTCATGACGTATTTTGCGTCGCGGTTCGGATAGGCCGTGGCTTCGACCGGAATACGGGTTGTCTGCCCTCCGATCTGACCGAAGAAGATTTCGCATTGCGTCGACGGCAGCTTGCCAATCGCATCGATCAGCACGTCCAGCAGCCCGTCCGGCAACTCGACGAGATTGTGCGATTTCCAGTAATTGCGCGCGCCGGGTGTCAGCAGCGGATCGAATGCCTGTTGCCACATCGCGTACGGCATGGGACCGAGGTGTTCTCCGTAAGGGGTGCCGAAGCCGCGCACCACTTCGACCGCAGCGGCGCCGTCGTCGACCGCGCCGCTATAGCAGCTTGCAAACGCGATGATCGGCTTGCCGTGGACCTCCTGCGGCAGGAACGGCAGCGGTGGCGCGAGGCGCAGCACCGCCCATACCGAGAGAGCGTCCGGCAATGCATCGATTGCTGCACGATACTTTTTGAGCGCATCTTTGGCCTGTTCCAGCGGCAATACGACGAGCCCGCCGAACACCTGCGGCCCGACCGGATGCAACTGGAATTCGAACATCGTGACGACGCCGAAATTTCCACCGCCGCCGCGGATCGCCCAGAACAGGTCTTCGTGTGCATCGGCCGCCGCATGCACCAGCTCTCCGTCTGCGGTGACGACATCAGCCGAGACGAGGTTATCCACTGTCATGCCGTATTGGCGGCTGAGCCAGCCAAATCCGCCGCCGAGCGTCAAACCCGCCACGCCGGTAGTCGAATTGATTCCGAGAGGGGTCGCGAGACCGAAAGCCTGGGCCTCATGGTCAAAATCGGCGAGCGTGGCGCCCGGCTCGACGAAGGCCCGACGCGCAACCGGATCGATCCGTACGGATTTCATGGGCGACAGGTCGATCATCAGCCCGTCGTCACAAACCGCGCTGCCTGCAATGTTATGCGCGCCGCCACGCACCGCCAGCAGCAGGTCGTTATCACGCGCGAATGCCACCGCCTGGCGGACGTCGGCCACTCCGGCGCAGCGTACGATCACCGCCGGGCGACGATCGATCATCGCATTCCATATCTGACGCGCTTCGTCGAAACCAGGATCGTCAGGTCGCAACACCTGCCCTCTCGTCGCGACTTTCAGCTCCTCAATTGCATTGCTGGACAGATTGACCATGTGACACCTCCGGACATGCCGACGTTACTTGAGGTAAACGTGCTGCAGATTGAGAATTTTGAAGGCCTTGCCTTCATTCAGCGGCGCCGACAAAACTCGTCAAGATGGATGAGCCTGTGTAGCCAATTTGTTCGAGGGGTTTCTTGTTTACGGCGGGATGTACAGCAATGCTCAGAGCAAATTTATTCTTGAACTGTTGGATACGACGATGCGATCGCGGGTTGATCGGCCACGCAAGCGTTATGCGTGACGCGGCGCTTCGACCGGCGGCGTGCCGTCATGAAACAGCGTCTTCAACTGCGAACGCAGTTCCGGAGAATCGGCATGGCTGTGAACCGTGATCGCATGCTGTACGGCCGCTTCCAACAATTCGCTTTCGGAATCTGCAGAGAGCGCAATCGAGCAATTCATCTCGCTCGGAAACTCCCTGCAATCGATGTATTTACGGGTCATGATGTTCTCCTCATACTAAAGTCAACATCGACTTGGGCGAATGCCCGCACGGTATGCCGCGAGAAGTACACAAGGTACTATTGCGCCGCTTTTCCGCGAGGGAAATCCCGCTAAAAAGTATAGTTCGCAGGCGGTGAATGTTAGGTAGTGGAGCTAAATTTCCTGCGTCAGCCAGACAAACGCGTGAGCGCGCCTGACTTGCTTAGCGAAGAGATAACGGTTCTGTCGCTCCACGATATCGCGGTTTTTATGGGAGCTTGCCGATAACGCGGCGAGCCGCCTCATCTTCTCCTCATTCTTGCCCGGCATGATGCGTTCAATGCGATTCAGCAGAGTCCACATTACCGCTCACGTCTCAGGAGACCCCAATGAACACCCTCACCCTGAATCCCCCATCTTCGTCCCGATACGGATTGTTTATCTGCGTGATGGCGGCGCTCGCCGGACTGCTGTTTGGTCTGGACATTGGCGTCATCTCCGGTGCGCTCCCCTTTATCGCCAAGGAGTACGCGCTGAGCGACACCCTCCAGGAATGGATTGTCAGTTCGATGATGGTGGGTGCCGCATTCGGCGCCGTGGGAGCGGGCTGGCTGTCGTGGCGGATGGGTCGTCGTTATTCATTGGGGCTGGCTGCGGTGATGTTCGTCGCAGGCTCCGTCTGGTCCGCGCTTTCCGGAAGCCCGGAAAGCATCATCGGCGCGCGCCTGCTCCTTGGGCTCGCGGTGGGCGTGGCCTCGTTTACGGCGCCGCTCTATCTTTCGGAAGTGGCACCGCGGCAGGTTCGCGGCGCGATGATCTCCACCTACCAGTTGATGATCACCGTAGGTATCCTCGGCGCGTTCCTTTCCAATATCGGACTGAGTTACATCGGAAGCTGGCGCTGGATGCTCGGGGTGATTGCAATCCCCGCCGTCCTGTTCCTGCTGGGTGTGCTGGCATTGCCGGACAGCCCACGCTGGCTGCTACAACGAAAGGGCGAGAAAGAGGCGCGCACCGTATTGCAACGTCTGCTCGGCTCCGCAGAAGAAGTCGACACCGAAGTTCGGGAGATCAAATCGCAGCTTGCGCAACCGGCGCAAGGCTGGAAGCTGTTTCGCAGCAGTGCTAATTTTCGTCGTTCGATCGCGCTTGGCGCGGCACTCCAGATCTTGCAGCAACTCACCGGCATCAATGTGGTGATGTATTACGCGCCCCGCATCTTCGGCCTGGCCGGTTTCGCTACGCACGAACAACAACTCTGGTGCACCGTCATCGTGGGCCTCGTCAATGTCATCGCAACCTTCGGCGCCATTGCCCTCGTGGACCGCTGGGGCCGCAAACCCATTTTGTATACGGGCTGCGCCACGATGGCATTGGGCATGGGAACGCTTGGCTGGTTGCTCCACGTGGGGATCGCAGGCGGCGCTTCGCAGATGCTCGCCGTTGCCATGCTGCTCGTGTTCATTGCAGGTTTCGCGATGTCCGCCGGACCGCTCGTGTGGATCCTTTGTTCGGAGATCCAGCCTATGCAGGGCCGCGAGTTCGGAATCGCGATTTCGACATTCATCAACTGGGCGGCCAATATGATCGTGGCGGCGACCTTCCTGAGTCTGCTGTCGACCATCGGCGAGTCCCATACCTTCATTCTATACGCATTACTGAATATCGTATTTGCGGGCGTGGTATACCTCTTTGTACCTGAGACGCGCGGCGTCTCGCTGGAGCACATCGAGCGAAACCTGATGGCAGGTCAGCCCCTGCGGGATCTGGGCGCCAAAGTCTAGTGCGTGGTTGTAGGCTTCTGGCGGCGCTCCGCTGTATTGCACAACACTGTGTTTCGCGTTTGGCCCGGAAACCGGCGCATGCTCATGTTTTACATTGCATATAGTTAAGCGCCACGTGCTGCGCCGCGCGCCGTCGCGGCATCAAAATTGCTGTCTGATTCATGGTACGGATGCTACGCGTATGGATCGGACTGCCGAACTGTCGCAAGTTTGCATCGACCTTTCACGGAGCAAACAGAACGTTATGTCCAGGAACCGTGTCCCTCCGGGTTCAGACGAAGAACCCACCGCCATCCCCGAACAACCCTCGCGCCGGCGCTTCCTGCAATCCGCCGCCGCGGCCGCGACCGTGGGCGTGGCGCCGCATCTGCACGCGCAAACCCAACCAGCCGATCCATCGCCAACCTCGCCGCCCGCCTCTGCCGAAGTGCGCGCGCCCGAACCGCCGCGACCGGTCGCGCTGAATGTCAATGGCCGCGCCTACACGTTGCAACTGGAGCCGCGCGTGACGCTGCTCGACGCGCTGCGTGAGTACGCCGGCCTGATGGGAACCAAGAAAGGCTGCGACCGCGGCCAATGCGGCGCCTGCACGGTGATGGTCGAAGGCCGGCGTATCAACTCGTGCCTCACGCTGGCGGTGATGCACGACGGTGAAAGCATCACGACCGTCGAAGGTCTGGCGAGCAACGGCGTCCTGAGTCCGGTTCAGCGCGCTTTCATCGAACACGACGCGTTTCAGTGCGGCTACTGTACGCCCGGGCAGCTCTGTTCCGCGACAGCGCTGCTCAACGAGTTCAATAGCGGCACCGCCAGCACCGTCACCGCCGACGTCCGTACGCGGCCCTCCCAACTCTCCGACGACGAAATCCGCGAACGCATGAGCGGCAACATCTGCCGCTGCGGTGCGTACGCGAACATCGTTGCCGCGGTGCGCGCCGCGCACGGCGGCAATGCCGGCAACGCCTAAGGACCGACATGGACGCGATCTCCTACGAACGCGCGGTGGACGTCAGCAGCGCGCTGCGTGCGGCCCAGCAGCCCGGCACGATGTTCATTGGCGGCGGCACCAATCTGCTCGACCTGATGAAAGGCGGCGTGGAGCGACCAATGCACGTAGTCGACATCACCCGTCTGCGTGGGCTCGACACGATCGGCACGCTTCCTGACGGCGGCCTGCGGATTGGCGCGCTGGTGCGCAACAGCGATGCGGCCAATCACGCGCTGGTGCGCGAACAGTATCCGCTGCTCTCGCAGGCCTTCTTGTCGGGCGCGTCGCCCCAGTTGCGCAATATGGCAACCGTGGGCGGCAATCTGATGCAACGCACCCGCTGCGGCTACTTCTACGACACAGCCTTCACCCATTGCAACAAGCGCCAGCCGGGCAGCGGCTGCGCCTCGATAGAAGGGCAAAACCGCACTCACGCGATTCTCGGCGCCAGTTCTCAATGTGTCGCCGTCAACCCATCGGATATGAGCGTGGCGCTCGCGGCGCTGGATGCCGTGGTCCGAGTGAGCAGTTTGCGCGGTGAGCGTACGATTCCCATCGCCGAGTTTCACCGCCTGCCCGCTGACCGTCCGGAGGTGGATACGACGTTGCAACCGGGCGAACTGATCACCGCGGTCGATCTGCCGCCGCCGCTTTTCAGCGAGCATTCCCACTACCTGAAAGTGCGTGACCGCGCGAGCTACGCGTTTGCCCTCGTCTCGGTCGCCGCCGCCCTGCAAATGGACGGCAACACGGTGAAGACGGCGCATATCGCACTAGGTGGCGTCGCACACAAACCATGGCGCGCCAGCATCGCGGAGCAGATGCTGACCGGCAAGCCGCTCACTGATGCAACCCTGCGCGCGGCCGCCGCGGCGGCCATGGGCGAGGCCCAGCCGCTCAGCGGCAACCGCTTCAAGGTGCTGCTCGCGCAACGTTCGATCGTGCGCGCCGTCAATCAGGCCGCCGGCCGCACTGGAGGTGTTGCATGAATATGAATGCCCCACTGGTCGGTCAACCAATCGATCGCACCGACGGCCTGCTGAAAGTCACCGGCGAAGCCCGTTATGCCGCGGAATTTCCCGAGGGGCGTCTCGCGCACGCGGTGCTGGTGACGAGCACAATTTCGAGCGGCAGCATTGCGTCCATCGACGCGAGCCGCGCGCAAGCGCTGCCCGGCGTGCTGCTGGTGATGACGTATCAGAACGCGCCGCGCTTGCCCAACGGCGGACATCCACCGCTTGCGCCGCCGGCCGGCCGTCATCTTTCGCTGCTGCAGGACAATCAGATTCACTACAGCAACGAGCCGGTCGCCGTGGTGGTGGCCGACACGTTCGAACGCGCCACGGACGCCGCGCAGCAACTGCGTATCGCCTATCAAGGCACACCCGGTACGCACAACTTCAGCAGTGCCAAGGCGAATGCGCACGCGCCGATCAGTCCGCAGGGCCGCCAGACCGACACCCAGCGCGGCGACTTCGACGCGGGACTCGCGAGCGGCAGCGTGCGCGTCGACGCCGTCTACACGACGCCGGTCGAACATCACAATCCCATGGAGCCGCACGCCACCATGGCGCATTGGGACGGCCCGCAACTGACGCTCTACGACTCCACCCAGGGCGTGAGCGGAACCCGCACCGCAGTGGCGAAAACCCTCGGCGTACCGCCTGAGAACGTGCGCGTAATTTCGCCGTTTATCGGCGGCGGTTTCGGCGGCAAGGGCTCGTCCTGGTCGCATGTGGTGCTGTGCGCGATGGCGTCGAAGCAGACCGGACGTCCGGTGCGGCTCGCCTTGACGCGCCCGCAGATGTTCGGCTCGGTGGGCGCACGCCCGCGCACCGAGCAGCACTTCGTCCTCGCCGCGCGCCACGACGGGACGCTCACCGCCATGCGGCACGCCAGCTTCTCGAACACATCCATGATCGAGGACTGGACCGAGACCTGCTGCATGGTGACGCGCATGCTTTACACCGTGCCGAATCAGCTGACGACGCATCGCATCGTGCAATTGAACCTGGGCACCCCCACCTTCATGCGCGCGCCGGGCGAAACCACCGGTTCGTTCGCGCTCGAATCCGCGATGGACGAACTCGCGTGGAAACTCAAGATGGATCCGGTAGCGCTGCGGCTAAAGAACTACGCGGAAGTCGATCCACAGGAGAACAAACCGTTTTCCAGCAAGGCGCTGCGTCAATGCTATGAGATTGGCGCGAAACAATTCGACTGGTCGCGGCGCACGTCGACGCCGCGATCGATGCGCGCCGGCAACACGTTGATTGGCCTTGGCATGGCCACCGCCACCTATCCGGCCAACCGCAGTCCGGCAGCGGCGATCGCGCGCATTCTGCCCGATGGAACCGCGATGGTCGCATCGGGCACTCAGGATCTCGGCACCGGCACCTATACCGTGATGACCCAGGTGTCCGCCGACGCGCTCGGCTTTCCGCCCGAAAAAATCCACTTCGCGTTAGGCGATTCGACCTTGCCGCAGGCGCCCGGCTCGGGAGGCTCGCAATCGGCCGCGAGCGTGTCGCCGGCGGTGCACGACGCCTGCCTCCAGGTGCGCAACCAGTTGATCTCGCTTGCGGTAGCCGATAGCGCGTCGCCGGTGCACGGCATGGAATCATCCGATGTGAGCGTGGCGGACGGCTGGGTGGTGAGCCGCGCGAATCCGTCCCTGCGCGACCCGGCGGCTGCGATTCTGGCGCGCGCAGGCGGCAAGCCCATCGAGGCCGTGGTGAGCGTGAAACCTGGCCAGGAACGCAGCGAGTATTCGCTGCACTCGTTCGGTGCGGTGTTCGCCGAGGTCCACGTGGATGCCGACCTCGGCACGATCCGGGTGCCGCGCATCGTGGGCGTGTATGACGTGGGCCGCGTCCTCAATGAGAAAACCGCGCGTAGCCAGATGATGGGCGGCATGGTGTGGGGCATCGGCGCCGCGTTCGAAGAAGACACCTTGCTGGACGAACGCTACGGCCGCTTCGTCAATATGAATCTCGCCGAGTATCACGTACCGGTGAACGCGGACATCGGCACGCTCGACATCAGTTTTATCAACGAGCCGGATCCGCACATCAACACGCTCTGCGTGCGGGGGATTGGCGAGATTGGCCTGACCGGCGTGGTGGCCGCGCTGGCGAATGCGGTCTATCACGCGACCGGCGTGCGGGTGCGCGATTTGCCCATCACGCTCGACAAGGTGTTGATGCCGACGGTTCGCGTCTGAGCGGGGAGGCGTTGCGGGAGGGACTGGCGGCATTGGGCGGCGAATCAGAAGCAATCGGGCGGCAAACGAGCGGCAAGTATGAATCAACCGCCCAGCATGACGCCCTCCACCCGCACGTTCATGCGCCCACATTGCCGCTTGCCTGCTCGCCGGTTGCACCGCACAATTGGCGTCATTCCCCTTCCAGGTGCCGCCCCATGGCCTATGCCTCACTCGCCACCGGCGTGCTGCTCGCCGCCGGCTACGGGTCGCGCTTCGATCCGGACGGTCTGCACAACAAACTGCTGGCCCGCATGCCGGACGGCACCGAGGTCGCCCACGAGGCCGCGCATCGGCTCCTGCTGGTCGTCACGCGCGTGCTGGCAGTGGTGCGGCCAGGCTCGGAGGCGCTGGCCCGCATGTTGAACGACGCGGGTTGCGACGTGGTGTTCTCGAGCGACGCCGAACGCGGCATGGGCGCAAGTCTCGCCGCAGGCATCGAAGCGAGCGCCGACTCGGAAGGCTGGATCGTCGCACTGGCCGACATGCCGCGCATTGCCGTGACCACCGTAGAAGCGGTGGCGCGCACACTCGACGGCGGTGCCTCCATCGTCGTACCGTTCTATCAGGGGCAACGGGGACACCCGGTCGGCTTCGGCCCAGAGCATCGTGACGCCCTGATGGGCCTCGACGGCGACACCGGCGCCCGCGGCCTGCTGGCATCGCATCAGATCGCGCGGCTCGATGTCGCCGATCCGGGCATTCTGCGCGATGTCGATACGCGCGAAGATTTGCAAGGCCTATAGCGGAGAGGCGCGTGCGCTCAGGCATGTGCCTTGCGGAGCCCAGCAGGTTCCGCGCAAGACACTGCAATACGGTCTAAGCTGAGGTGACGCCGTTCCGTCGTCATCCCGGATGCAGCCAGGCGCCTCCGAGAACCCATTTCGATGCCCATGAGCGAAACCAGCCCGCGTCTTTTTATCGTCTCGCCCCATTTCGACGACGCCGTGTTCAGCTGCGGCGCGTTGCTCGCCACCCATCCCGACGCCGTCGTCTGCACGGTCTTCGCAGCAGCGCCCGAGCAGAATATGCAGACTGAATGGGACACCTTGGCCGGCTTTTCGAGCGCGCAGGAATCGGTCAATGCGCGTACGCTGGAAGACAATCGGGCGCTCGAACTGCTCGACGCGGTCCCGGTCAGGATGCCGTTTCGCGACGGCCAGTATCTCGACTCGCCGTCGATCAGCCGGCTGGCGGCTGCACTCGAAGAAATCATTTACCGCTCGACCGCGAATACGCTGGTGATGCCGCTCGGTCTGCATCATGCCGATCACGCGCTGGTCCACGACGCCTGCTGCGAAATTCTGCCGCGGCTGTCGCACCTGACGTGGTTTGCCTACGAAGATGCGATCCACCGACGTCAGCCGGGCGTCGTCGAGGCGCGCCTCGACGAGTTGGCGCAACGCGGCATCGTGGCGACACCGGCCCATCCGTCGGCCGATCACACGATCGACGCGGAGCGCCAGACGTCGCTCAAGCGCGAAGCGGTTGCTGCATACGAAAGCCAGTTACGTGCGTTCGGGCCGCAAGGCTACGAGGATGTGTTTAACGCCGAACGCTACTGGCAGTTGAGCGTGTCCCGAGCGAGCGTCCGCCGCTCCCATCCCGCGAGGTGAGGCCATGATGTACCGCATGCATACCAGTCCGATTCCCGACCCGCTGGCGGACCCGACGCGCGACCCGGAGGGCGACCCGCTGGCGCCGCCCTCGCCGGGCCACCACAACGACGAGCCGCAGCGGCCCGACGGGCCGCCGGATAAAGATCCGGTTTGATCCGATCGATTCCGGCCCAGGACGGTTGACGACGGCGCGGCGCCTTTAGCGCGTCAGCTCGGTAAAGCCTTGCAACAGGCGGTCGATATCCGCGGGATGGAGGTTGCCCATCGTCGAGATACGGAACAACTCCGCCGACAGACCGCCCTGCCCCGCGTAAATCACGAAGCCACGCGCCTTCAGCGCATCGTGCAGTTGCACGTAGCTGACCCCAGCGGGTAAGCGGTAGGCCCGCAGCACCACCGACGACTGCTGCGGCGGCAACGCGCTCTCGATACCGCGCGCGGCAAGACCCGCGCGCGCCTGTTCGGCAAGCGCCGCATAGCGCGCGTGACGCGCGCTCCAGCCGCCTTCGTCAGCCAGTTCGCGTAACGCCTCGACGAGCGCGTAGTAAACGTGAACCGACGGCGTGAACGGCGTGTTGCGCTGATCCTGCAGCTTTGCCAGCCGGCCGAGATCCAGATAGTACGTCCGGCTCGCCGCCTGCTTCAGCGCCTCGCGCCGCACCACCACGAACGATGCGCCCGGCACGCCGTGCAGACATTTGTTGGCCGTGGCCGCCACAGCGGCAATGCTGCTGTCGGCGAAGTCGATCGCCTCGGCGGCAAAGCTGCTGACGCCGTCCACCAGCAGACGCACGCCGCGCTCGCGGCACACGCCCGCCAGCGCCTGCAGATCGTTCAGGCGGCCGGTGGTGGTCTCATGATGAATCACCGCCACATGCGTAAAGCCTGCGCCGGCATCGAGCCGCGCGGCAATCCGCTCGAGGTCGGGCGCCTGCATCCAGTCGTGCTTCAGCGCTTCGTGCGCGATGCGGTACTGGCTGGCGATCTGCGTGATGCGCTCGCCGTACACACCGTTTTCGATCACCAGCAGCTTGCCGTTCTCCGGCACCAGCGCGGCAATCATGCTTTCCACCGCGGCCGTGCCCGAACCCGTCATGAGCACGGCTTGCCACTCGGCGGGATCGAGCTTGTAGATATCCAGCAGACGCGTGCGCGCTTCTTCCTGCAGATCGAAGAACTCGCTTTCGCGATGGCACAGGTCGGGCTGCAGCAGACTCTGCCGCACGCGCTCCGTCAACGTTACCGGACCGGGATTGAGCAGCAGCATCATTGGGCTCCTTGCGGGGTGCCGATGTGGCGCATCAGGCGCGTCTTCACATCCGGTGGGGTAATGGTGGGACGCGGCAAACCGTCGGGGGTGCCGCGACGGATCGCGAGGCGCACGAAACGCGGACCGTCGAGCTTCGGCGACGTGAAGACTTCGTCGAGGAGGGCGAGGTCGTCGCCTTCGACAGCCGACGCATACCCGCAAGCCGCCGCCACGCCGGCAAACGACACCTGCGCGGACACCGTTGCCTGGCCACCGGTCGAATCGTGCGCGCCGTTGTCGAGCAGCACGTGCGTCAGATTGGCCGGCCCGTAGGCGCCGAGCGTCGCAAACACGCCCATGCGCATCAGCGCGGCGCCGTCGCCGTCGATCGCGACCACGTGCAGGTCAGGACGCGTCAGCGCGAGACCGAGTGCGAATGGCGTCAGACAGCCCATCGAACCGACCATGTACAACTGGTTCGGACGGTCGTCGAGCGCGTACAGTTCGCGACCGCAAAAGCCGGTCGATGCGAGCACCACCGTCGACGCCGGCGGCGTATGCGCGATCACGCGCTGCAATGCCGCCTGACGGGTCGGCAGCGCATCCGCTGCCATGTCGTGCCACTGCGCTGCGGGCGCACAAGGCGTGCGACGCGCGGCGCCCTCGCCTGGCTTCAACTCGTACGGCGCCACGCTGCCCTTCTGCATCACGAGCGCATACGGGCGGCCGGTTTCGTCCATGTGCGCAATCGCGCGGTCGAGCGCCGGGCCGATGGCGTTGGCCTCGGTCGGGAAGGTCTCCCACGGAATTTCCATGGTGTCGAGCATGGCGGGCGTGATGGGTCCCATCAACGCATGCTGCGGCTCGTCGGCGACGCCGGGCTGGCCGCGCCACGTGACGATCAGCAGTTGCGGCAGACGGAACGTCCATGTCAGCGACGTCAGCGGACTTACCGCATTGCCGAGACCGGAGTTCTGCATCATCGTGACGCCGCGCCGGCCGTTCTGCGCGCCGAGCGTGACGCCGGCGATCAGCGCGACCGCGTCGCCCTCGTTGGCTGCGGAAACATAGTGCAGCGACGGATCCTGCAGCACGTAGTTGATAAACGGCGTCAGATACGAACAGGGCACACCGGCATACCAGTCGAAGCCGCGCTCGCGCGCCGCTTCGACAAACTGTGCAGCCTCGATCATTGCGCCTCTCCGCCGGCTGCGCCCGAAGCGAGCGGCGCTTGCGCGTGCGCGAAATCGCCGGCACGACGGAAGTCTTCCAGATCGTTGACGCCGCGCCAGTGGCCGTGTACGTACTGCACTTCGATCGCTTCGCCGGCTTCGATCAGCGCATTGAGCAGCGCGGGCATATCGAGCGTGTCGAAATCCGGACGCGCGCGCAGCGTCGTGAGCACCGCTTGCAGACGGTCACGACCCTCGCCACGCACATTCAACAGACCGACCCAGCGGCCATCCGGCAGCCGGGCTTCGTTCGAGCCTGCGGTTTGCAGCTCGCTGGATACGCGTTGCAGCAGAATCTTGTTGCCGAACAGGCCGCGATCGTCCGGTGCCGAGCACCATGCGAAATCGCGCACGCTCTTGTTGACCGGTTCGGTCAGCGACGAATCGACCACGACGCTGAATGCCGCTTCGCTTTCCACCAGATCGCGCACGATATAGCTGCGGAACAACAGGTCGCCGTAGGAGATGACCGTGTCCGACTTGAGCGCGTCGACGGCGCAGGCGAGCGACGCCAGCTCGCCGGTTTGCGCATGCCGTTCGTTGACGACCAGCTTGATGCCGGCGGTGTCGATGGCGTCGGCGCGATAGCCGCCGACCACGGTGATGTCGTTGACGCCCTGCTTCTTGAACGCATCGACGAGCCAGCGCAAGAGCGGCTTGCCGGCGATCGGCAGCATGACCTTGGGACGATCCGCCGTCACCGCTTCGAGACCGGCGCCACGGCTAGCGGCGAGCACGACGGCGGACGCCGAAGCGCGCGAAGCGGACAGGTAACGGTTTTCCGCTTCCGAGTATTCGTCGGCGTCCTGCAGGCGGAAGATTTCGTTGACGGACGCGATACGGTCTTCGACTTCGACGAGCGTTTCGCTGGCGTGGATTTCCTTGGCGACGGCCTGCATGGCCGAGGTCGACGCACGGATCAGATGATTCGCCCAGATGACGGTGCTGATACCGGCTTCGCGGAACACTTCCGTGGGGGTGCTGTAGTACTTGGTCGGCACGATGACGAGCGGACCGCGGCCGGCCCATTCGCGGGCGAATTCGAGGATCTCGTCGGGACGCGACAGTTTGCTGTGGATCAGGATCGCGTCGGCGCCGGCTTGCCGATAGGCTTCGGCGCGACGCAGGGCCTCGTCCATGCCCCAGCCGGCGATGAGCGCTTCGACGCGCGCGACGATGGAGAAGTGTTCGTCGGTTTGCGAGTCTTTACCGGCTTTGATCTTGCCGCAGAACTCATCCATTTCGGCGAGCGGCTGACGTTCGCCGTTGATGAAGCTATTGGTCTTCGGGAACTGCTTGTCTTCGATACAGACGCCGGCGATGCCGCGTTGTTCTAGCTTGCGGACGAGGCGGCGGACGTTATTGAAGTTACCGTAGCCGGTATCGCCATCGAGGAGGATGGGGAGATCGCTGGCATCGGCCATGAATTCGAGGTTATCGACGACCTGGGTCCAGCTGGCTTCGTTGTTGTCGCGCACGCCGAACTGGGCGGAGATGGCGAGACCGGAGGCCCAGATGGCCTTGAAGCCGGCTTCGCGGACGATACGCGCGGAGAGGCCGTTGTGGGCCTCCATCATGAATTCGAGCTGGTTGCTGGTGAGCATCTGGCGCAGACGGCTGCTGCGGGAAGCGGCGATAAAAGCGGGTTCGCGGGCGTTCATGTTGATTGATTCTCCTGCTTGTCGGGGTGGCTGTGCTGGCCGCTGGCTCTGTGGCTGATAACGGGTTTCTTTTGCCGTACGGCGCGGGCTGGTGTTTCTGATTGACGTGCCGTTCGCGGTTCGGTGAGATTGGCGATTTTCATCGCCGTTTCACTCGCCTGTGCGCTGTTTGGGCTGTAAGAAAAAGTGACTATAGCGGATGCCGTTAAGTTTTGCTTTTTTGTCGTTTGTTTATGGCGATATTTGGTGAAATGTGGGATTTTTTGTTGTTCACTATTTGGTTTGTTCGTTTTTCTGATCAATGTTGTGGTGGTTTTTTGATTTTTTTGGATTTATCCATTATTTTGGGTTTGGTTTTGATTTTGATTTTATCGTGACTATTCTGATTTTGGTTTTATTGATTTTTGGGATTGATGGTTTCATTATGGTTTTGGCCTTTCGCGCGGGCGGACAATATAAGTGAACGACGCTGGCGTCTGAAGTGACGCATGCAGAAGGGGTTGTGCCCGACGGCGGGGCGCGCAGCGCGACGCTGGAGCGAATGACGGCTTTGTCAATAACGGGTGTTATGCGAGAGAGCGTCTCGTATTGGGCCGTTTCCGGTTAAAAAGAGAGATGACTTGCTAAAAGCTGGCGGTTTGAGCCCGCTTTCTTTGCCTACTTGTATATTGACTGCAGTGTCCGGAAACTGATCCTTTCCGTTCACTGGAAGCGGTAGCCCGTTTGCTTACCGGGGCTCACAGCCCGAAAGAA
>NZ_JBNDMK010000022.1:0-149663 GCF_050436545.1 Paraburkholderia sp. GAS41 | reverse complement strand
TGCTGTGGGCGATGGGCTGGGATGGCGGCCACCTGCACGAATTCGTGTTCGGCGACACCAACTACGGGATGCCCGATCCGGACTTCCCGAGTGACGCGCCGATGCTCAACGAAGCGCGGGTGAACCTGAGCAAGGCGCTCGGTGCGCTGAAGTCATTCACCTACATCTACGATTACGGTGACAACTGGCAGCACCGTGTGAAGGTCGAGAAGGTCCTGCCGCCTGATCCTGAGATGCGCTCGCCCATCTGCCTGGACGGCCGCAATGCCTGTCCGCCGGAAGATGTTGGCGGCGTACCCGGCTACATCGAGTTCCTCGACGCGATCATCGATCCGGCTCATGATGAACACCAGCTGTTGCTCGACTGGTGTGGCGGTGATTTCGATCCTGCTGCCTTTGACCTCCAGGGCGTCAACGAACGCCTCTTCGAGATCAAATTCTGATCGTCAAGACGGCCACCAAATGTCGCTTACGACAGGACCTGTTCGTCTCCGCATTGCCAGCGCTATGAGTGGCGGTGTCTGGTGTGCCTTTTCCGTATTACACAGCCCGATGCGCCGGGCGCGGGTGCGGCATACGCGAAGACCATGAGACGCGCGCGTTCCGGCGCTGCGGCGACATGCAGAAGTCGGGGAGCACATGATGACTGAGCGGCTCGTACCTGATGGTTTCCCGAGAGACCCGCAGTTGTGCGTCGTATCCGGCTCGCAGCTCGAGCTCCTCGTACGAGAGAAAGATGGGCGGTATTACGTCGCTCTCGCAGACGATGAGGCTCGCAAGATTGCGCAGCTCAGCGACCTGGCGCACGACCCGAAGACTGCTGCAATAACATACTGTGCGCCAGCTGTAATTTGTCGAGGGTCCGCTTGGTTCATCTTTTTCACGAAAACGGGGCTATACACAGTTTCACCTTAGAAGGGGTTCCGAGAATGAAACTGAGCGAGCTTTATCGGGAGAAAATTACGCTGCTAACTGAGCACGTGACAGCGGCCGATGCGAGTAACGACGCAGACGAACGCGCATGCCTCAATGAAGAGGCACGCCGTAGTCAGCGCGAAGCAGATTACATTGCCCACTGTTTGGCTTACTTTGGGGACGAGGATATCTCAGCCCTATCTGGCGACGACGCTTTAAAGCATGCGCGAGCGTTGCCATGCCGGCTGGAGAATCCATGGTCGCGAGGTCTATACTTGTTGCGTCAGGCTTTTCCTGCCCGATAACGTTGCCACGCAGCAATCATCTCTTCGACCTCGATTCGCAGTCGCGCCGATGTTTCGATTTCAGTGGGCCTATTGCCTTTGTACACCTTCCCTTCGCGGACCAAGAAGGTGTACGGGCGGTAAGAAATCCTGCGCAACTCGGCATCAACTTTGACAAACGTGTTTGTGTAATTCTGTTCTTTGCACTTAATCACATCAAAGAAGACTATGAACGGTTCACGTTTGCTCTTTTCGATGAATGCCGTGAACGCAGCTTCTTCGGGGTAGTGCGTTTTCACAACCTCAATTGCGATGGAGGGTTGACGTACGGACATCGAAAGCGTGCTTGAAGCACCAAAGATATCGTGTCGGACGATTGTCTGCTCATCCATGATTCGATTGGTTTCGCTGCCCCAGCGGTAATCGGACAAAATGGTGTCTTGGTAGAAGTCAGGAGGTTCATTGTTGCTCTTTTTGGCACCAAGCATTCCCAATGCCCAACTTTCTTGGCTACTTAGTGCATTTACGAGTCGCGTCACCCGTTCATCATGTTCTTCGTCTCGCTCGCCTTGAAACAGTCTTCTGCCGCCTGAGGGCCTGCCGGCAAAGTGTGGCACCTTGATATCGCCAGCGCGAGGTGTAAGGTGTGTTTGCTCAGTCTCATCAAAGAGCTCCTCAAGCCTAGCGCGCTCCAATATAGCCGCGTTCGCCAGCTCATCTGCGCGAATGGTAATCAATTTTCCGGAGTCTTGGTCCCGGTATACCGCCTTTGGATATTTGAGTTCTGACATTTCTAGTCTTTGGGTTGAGTTCATCTTCACCTTTCTAGCTAAGTACCCTTATACCTGCACCGGGCTGATGGTGAGCGACGGCCACTGGAGTGGAGACTTTAGCCGCGAAAATTTGGGAGCTTCACAGGCGACGACCACCTTAAAACGTGAATTCGGCTTTGTGCATGTGTCCCTTCGCCGAGACTCTTCAACAGCTTCTCGGCTTCTTGGAAAAGCGATTCGCAGCTTTTTTCTCGGCCCGCATCTGCCTAGCTTATTCGATTTTCAGGTTTGTAATGACTCACCTCCGCCACGGCCCCGGATATCGGGCCTGCGGAGTTTTCGGGCTCCGTGCGCCTGCCGGTGGCTATAGATGCTGGATGGCCCACCCTGTTTTTCGGCAGCGGCGACGAAATCTGAAGAGTCCGTGCCGCCTAAGTGTCGACAACTATCCTTGACAATCGTCTCAGAAACCGAAACCGCCGCTCGGCAGCCGTTCGTGGCAAGGCAAATTTAGCATGATGTCATCGCTCTTTATCACTACCTGCTGCTCGTCGCTGTGGAAAGGCCCAACGAGCACTCAATCCGCGGGACTGGAGACAGCGCGAGCCGAGTCACTTCTTCGGCAACACGCCACATCATTTTTCCAGCCCCTGTCCTGCTGGCCATACATCCGACGACGCGGGCATCGGCCAGAATGATGAAATGAAGGCCCTAAACGATGTTGTCGAACGTAAAACGGGGTCGCAGTTGAGCAAAAACGAAGGGGAAATAGCAGCAATCGCCATTGCGGGGCGCGGAGGTCGTGCGACGGCGTTCATCTTGCAGCGCTTCGCATGCGATGTGGACCGCCACTATGCCAGGGTTCGACTAGAGGACCGCGCTGAATTGCTGCGGGTCGAGAGAAATGGTTGCAAAAATGGACTCGAACTCCACCATCAGGTCTGGATGGCGTTGGGCAACATATTGCCGTGCAGATTCGTTTTCGAGGAGCTTGGCGAGATACCCTTTCGCAAGCACTAAATTCAACACATCTTGACCGTAATTCTGTTCAACGAGCTTGTACTGCCCCTGCAGATTGCTCATTTCCCGCTCCATTTTCGCCATCTGCTCCGGGCTAACGCCGGTCAGTTTACGTGGCTTCTTGCCCTCCACAAGCCGCGCTGCAGGCGTAGCCACCAACAATGCCTCGGCGTAGGAGACTGACACATTGTTCGCCGCCACCATTAGCTCAACGCATTCGACCTGCCGCGTGGGCTTCATTTTGCGAATAGCGCGAACAACCTCCGCCGAGAACTGCCTGTCTGCGAGAAGTTCAGCCGCTTCCGGGCAAACGCCGTCGAGCAGCGACATCTTCTTTATAATCTGCGATGTGTCCACGGAAAGAGCTTTCGCCAATCGTTCAGGCGATACGCCTCTATCAATTACTCGCCGAATCATATAGTGTTCCTGAATTGTCGAGAGGCGATTGACACGGTTGTTATACGTGTAGCTCTCGTCGTCGGTCGCGACAAGGCAGGCAGCCCGCTCGTGCCCCAAGTCCTGGATGGCAAGTAGACGTAGATGTCCATCGAGCAGAACATGTTGCCCGGAAGACTGGTCCGCTGGCGTTACAGAGAGCGGTTCGATGAGGCCTACCTCCTCAATGGAGGTTCTTATCTGCTTAAATTTACGCGATGCGACGACGGGCGCCGGTATTTTGCGCGATGGCAGAATGCTGGAGACTGGCACCAACAATGGCTCGGGGATGAATCCAAGAGTTACACCAGTCATGTCGCACTCCCGCTTGGCCAAACGCGTTCGGCAAGATACTTCGGCAAGCTGGCCAGTCCCTCCGCGCGTAACAGGTTGATGAAGTTCTCGTCGGCAAACAGTTGCCTCAAAGCGCCGACCACAAATAGCAACCGCTGTTGCGTGAACTCGGCCTTTCTCACCATGGACTTCTGGCGTTCTACCTCGTGCTCATACGTCCGCACGAGACTCGACGTCGTGACAGCGGCCGACTTGCTGGTCATATTGTGCGACGTGCTTCGCCCGAGTGCTTTCCTGCGTTCGATGACGCGGCGAGCGGTCATCAGTTGCTTGCCCCGCAATTTGCCAGACTCATAGGCCTCCTGGAGTGCTGCTTGAATTTCAGCGTCGTCGTCGCCGGCGCCAACAATCGTCAGGGCCACATTCAGGGGGACGAGCCCTTTCTCCACAGCAACGACAAGTCTCTCTTCTCCCTGGCGCAGTAGCGTGAGGATGCCGTGAACGTAAGTCGGCGTGAGACCTGTCTTTTCGGCAATGACCTTCGGCGCATATCCCTGCTCCTGCAATTGCCGAATGCCGGCAAGCCGTTCGAGTGGGCGACACTGTCTGCGCGCGATGTTTTCAGTCAGACTCATTACGAACGCGTCCTCGTCGCTCACGCTCACAATAAGTGCGGGAATAGTCGCTTCCCCAAGCGAGCGGAACGCCTTCAATCGCCCCTCGCCGCAAACGAGCAAGTATTTTTCTATGCCGCCGGCCGTTGCCCGCGGCGTGACCAGGATTGGCTTCTTGAGACCGATTGTCTTGATGTTGTCGACGATTTCGTTGAAAACTCGACCATTGCGTTCTCGCGGATTGATGACTTCAATCTGAGCAACGGGGACCATCCGGATTTCTCCGAGCTGCTGCCACGAGTTCACGCTACTCTCCTTAGACGGGCACGCTCGGCCATGCCATAAAGGTAGTCCAACGTATTGAAGCGATAACTTTCAAACTCGATTGGATTCTGGTCGGCGAGGTGAATACGAGGTTGTGCAAAATCCAGACGCGGCAACAGATAGTAGTCCAGCTCCGAAGCATTCGCTTGGTCGAGCCGCACCGCAACTGTGATGTCGGGCAGGAGGCTCATATCGAAGCGCACTTTCCAATGACTTCGACCATTGTCATGAGCCTGGCAGCGCGCGAGCACGATGCAAGCCGTGAATTCCTCGTTGACCGTCAGCAGGTCGGTTGCCGGGTCGCGCATCACCGTGCCGCCCAAATCCGCGATTTTCCTCTCCGTCCGCGAAATGATTTCCGGATGCAGTTGTCGCAGGAAGCGGTTGGTCTCAATGTACCGATAGTCCCGGCCGGGGGTAAAGCCGACTGTCTGGTAGGCACGGATTAAACTACCGAATCGGTACACATAGACCGAAGTGGAAGGCATGCCATCTGTTTCATCAATCACTACGCCGGATAGAAATCCGCGACTGCGGTAAAGGTTGCGTAGTCGCTCGATTAGCTCCTCATTCGAGTAGTGACGCGCTCTCGCTCTCATGATGCCCTGAGCAGTGTAGAACGTTTCGCTTGGCACAATTGCCTGAAATGCACCCTCCCGGCGAATCCACATGTCCGGTGTGTTTGTCATCCGCGTCTTCTTCAGCTTGAACGACACCCGGTTGTATACGTTGTTGCCGATGTATTTTTCGTTGGTCAGTACTTCCCGCACCGTGGCCCGTGTCCACTCCCGGTCAAGGTCAGTCCGCACACGCATGCCGTTCAGACGCGCGGCAATTTCGTATTCATCGAGCGACTCGTCGATAAACCAGTCGTAGATTAGTTTTACGGTCCGCACTTCGCTGTCCGGTCCAGGCATGAGGATTACCCGGTCCGTCTGCAGACTTTTATGTTCGCCGCGCCGCAACTCCGCTTTCATGAGACCGTGGTCGTCGACCAGCACGCGGCGCAATCCATACCCGGCTGGACCGCCTTGCCGGAAACCCATCTCAATCAACCGGCACTGGCCGGCGAATACCTTCGCGGACAGCTCCCGGCTGTACTCGCCGGCCATAGCCCGTTTTACCCCCTTTACGATAGTCGAGACAGGTGACCCGTCGTTCTCGAACTGCTCGGCGCAGTACGCAACCTGGATGCCCGCGCGGCGGCAGATGTACTCGTAATACGCGCTTTCGTCGGCATCTTGGAATCGCCCCCACCGACTCACGTCGTAGACGAGGATTGCGCAAAAGTCGGCATTGCCATTGACGACATCGGAAATGAGATTTTGAAGTGCCTGCCGACCGTCGATTCGAAGACCGCTTTTACCCTCATCGGCATATGTGCGGACGATTTCGAATCCGCGGCGGGTTGCGTAGTCTCGAATTCGGTCGCGCTGATTCTCTGTCGAATACTGCTGGTGTTCGGTCGACATGCGGACGTACTCCGCTGCGCGCCCAGCCGAGGAATTGGCTACGACTGGTGCATCCGCGTTATTCAATGACATGCTCCACCCCGCAACTCAGACACGGACACGCGGCAGGCACCGGGTGCGAGGGAGCGTCGAATGCGAACGTCGCGGCTTCACGTCAGGTGGTCGGGTTCGAAAGCGAACGGCGACAGGGCAAAGGTAGCAGGCCCGGCACCAATGTGTATCAGGTCATCTCTTTGCAATCATATGGGTGGGGCCGTCGGCGCAGACAGCACGGCTATGTGGACGGTCCACGCGTTCATGTTTGCAACGCCGGCCTCGTGCGCATCACACAGTACGTAGAAGCCAGACCCCAGCGGCTGAGGGGACACCGTCACATCCATGTTTGCAATCGGCTCGAAATTCCGTCGTGAATTGCGCAACCGTTGCATGCCGCGGTTGCGCTCTCGATACGCCGGATGCGCGGCTCGATATTCGCGCCAATAGCTTGAGTGGCTCGCGCGCCATTTCGCCTGCGCCCGGGCCTGGTTGTCGCGATAGTCATCGTCGATACGAAGCCGATGGTTCTGCCAGTCGCGTCGACGGGCGCGCTGGCAAGCTTTCGATGAGCAATAACGCTGACGGGGAACATGCGGTAGTGGCACGAACGGATTGCCACAGGAAAGACAAAGGCGGGTCGATTTCAAGGGTCGCCTCCATGTCGGGTTGCGACGGGCACACAGGACCGTCTCAACCCGCCAGCGAAATCACTGGCCTGAGCAGGGATAGAGAAGGGTCGTCCGTGCATATCCAGCAGATTCCCATCACCCGCGAAAATCGCTAGAATTTCCTTACTTTAAGCGTAGCTTTTCAAAAACCGCGGCGAGCGCGACTGCCGTCCGCTGATGGGACAGGTTCAATCAGCCACTCGCTTGGCACTAGGCTCGAGACGTCCGCGGGCGAAATTTCTTATTTTATGCGTCCCGCTTTCTCGCTTTACGGGTGCGCACCTCCTGCAAGTCCTCTGCCAGCAAGGCGCTCTTTCTCACCTTTTGTATCCGTCTACATTTGTAGGTTGTCAGAGATCGTGAAAAACGTGTCACTGAAATGAAAAAAATTTCTCAGTGTTCGTGAAAAATTAGATCACTGATGTAGCCCGGTCGACCGCCCGTGTCGCCCGGGCTTATTTTTTTGCGCATCCGTATTTGGCGAGATGTCGGAGATCTTCACTGCATTGCAAAAAATTTGGGTTTGTTCGCCATGCGTCGCTCGGCGACGAATTTCGACCCGTTGCGGTCATTTTTTCCAAAGCCAGCGGGCGACCGCTTGCCGAAATCAAGCGGGCATTCGCGTATTGGACCCATCCGCATACCGCGTGTAGGTCGCTCCGAGCGCGCGGGCAAGACCCGCAAGCCGCAGATCGAGCCTGAAGGCACAGAGGTTGGCGAGCGCCGGCGACGTAGGCGCACCTTGCGGCAAATGCCGCGTCCGGTAGCGCTGCTTCTCGAGCCATTCCATCTTGCCGTGCACATCAGGCGCCAGCAACCTCGGCGGCGGAAGTCGTTGTATGGGCGCCTTACGCAGCACCTGTACGATGGTAGGCCGCATATCGCTGCGCCATGCAGCGACGAAACCAGGTGCCCCCGCAATCATCATCGACACTTCTTTACGGTCAACGCGCTCCCAACGCGTTCCAAATCGCCTCACAACGATGCGCGCCAATCCCGGCATCCGTTCCGATCGAACTCCCAGACACCGGGTCATTCGCTCGACAATCGAATCAGGCTCTCCCGGCCCGGCGAGCATGGCATCGGCGATGGCGTAGATAACGTGTTGGAGAGAAGATAAGCGCATAACGTAGAAAGAGGCGGGCCGGCGAGTCAACGCGCCTGGTGCTGTGTGAGCGGCGTTGCGCAACGCGCAAATGAGGCTCATGCGACGAACGTCTGTCAATGCTTAGGTCTCTCGAACATTTTCGAGATATTCTTTGGCGTCAGATAAGGTGTGACTCTGCCAGGAACAACATGACAAAGAAACACAATGTGAAATGGATCACCGCCAAAAAGCGTTATCCCCGCGCCGGCACTTTCATATCCAGCAACGCCGAACTAACCGATTTACCATGCGCATCAATCGCAAGCGAGCGCGTCACACCACCGCCTAGCGCATCCCTCAGAACAAAATTCATCGCCCCGATCAACGGCAACTCATAACGAGTCACATCACCTTGCACGACATCGCCAAGATGAGCCTTCACCCGTTCCTCTGTGACATGTAAAAGCAGATGCGCGTAATCCTGCTCGTCGTAGCAGATAACGGAAACGTTCAGCGTATTGCCTTTATCTCCAGTCCGCGAATGAGCGAAGTCTCGCAGTTTCATCTCAAACCTCCACAATCTCGAACGTGGGCTTCACCAGATCACGCGGCAGCAGAACCGACTGCACCGCGACAACCTCGCGCGTACTTTTAGTCACGCCACCGCCGCCAGCAGGACCATTCGTATAGAGCGTTTCCACTTCATTCGCAATCCGAATCGCTTCGCTCCGCGAACCCGTCCTTCCCGTCACGCGTGCACGCACTTCAAACGGTTCCAAACCGCGCTCGCCTGCACACACTCCACCAGGCGTCGACCCGTAAAGCGAATCCACCCCAATCAGATCAAACCGCAACTCGCTGACATCCACGCCGGTGATCACCAACCGTTCGCGCACGATATCGAGAGCAAGCCGGCCGCGCGCAACCGCCCCAGGGCCGCCATAAGAAATCTGTCCTTCACCGATATACCCATCCACATAAGCGATCGAGACCTTCAGCGTTCCCGTACGCTCCGTACCGCGTCCACCGGCAACCCGCACACGATCCTTCGCCTCCTCCGCAATCCGCACCTGCGTGAAATCCGCCACCACATCAGGCTGCAGATAGCGCTGCGGATCGTGAATCTCATACAGCAACTGCTCCTTGCAAGTCGCCTCCGTCACGCACCCACCTGCATGCGCGACCTTGGTGATCACCACCGCGCCATCCTCTGAAACCTCACCAATAGGAAACCCCAGCCGCGCGAGACCCGCGATATCCTTGAACCTGGGATCCGCAAAGTAACCGCCCGTGATTTGCCCAGCACATTCCATCAGATGCCCGACCACAGTTGCCTGTCCGAGCCTGTTCCAATCGTCGAAGCGCCAACCGAACTCATGAATCAACGGCGCCGTGAACAACGATGGATCAGCGGCACGTCCAGTCAGCACAACATCCGCGCCGGCCGCCAACGCAGCAACAATCGGGTCCGCACCAAGATAAGCATTCGCAGATACGATCCGCGCATCGAAGTCGGCAACCGCATCACCAGACTCCTCAAAGTGATACCCACCGCCCCGCACCACCTCGAGCACATCATCACCCGTCACCGCCGCGATCTTCAGACCACCGAGCTCAAGTTCACGAGCAATCGAAGCCGTCTTCCGCGCCGCCGCTAACGGATTCGCCGCGCCCATATTGGACACGATCCTCACCCCATTGCGCCGCGCAACCGGCAACACCGCGTGCATCCGCGTTTCGAGCAGCGGGTCATACCCACTCTCAGGATCAAGGCGCCGCGCCTGCTGTGCCAACGCAATAGTTCGTTCAGCCAGGCACTCGAACACGAGATAGTCGAGCTTGCCGTGCGTCGCGAGTTCGACCGCAGGTTCGATACGGTCGCCCGAATAACCGGCGCCGGCACCGAGCCGCACCACACGTGGAGGATTCGCTGAAGTCATCGCAGCTCGACCCGATCAAAGAGGAAAAATACCCAGCACGACGCAAGCGATCGTCATCACGATCGACGCCCCGAACAGGAGGGGAAAAGTAAATCTCTGGTGATCGGCGAGATCGATGCCGGTCAGCCCACAGACAAGAAACGTGGCCGGTGTCAAAGGACTGATTGGAAAACCCGTAGTCATCTGACCCAGCAACGCCGCCTGAGCGATCTTCACCGCCGGCACGCCTAATTGTCCGGCTACCTCGGCGATAACAGGCAGTACCCCGAAATAAAATGAATCAGGATCGAACAGCAGGCTAAGCGGCATCGAAACGAAGCCGAGTACGACTGGAATATGCGAGGCCATCGTCGCCGGCACGAAACCCACGGCGGTTTGCGCCATAGCCTTGAGCATGCCGCTGCCCTGCATCACGCCGGTGAATACGCCGGCCGCGAGCAGTATGCCCGCCATCATCAACGCAGCGCGAGCGTGGGCATCGATACGCTGGCGCTGCATATCCACATTCGGATAGTTCACGAGCAGCGCGACGCACAGTCCAACCATGAACACCAGCGCGGGCGGGACTTTTTCACCCATCACGACCATCGACCCCAACACGATGACGGTCAGCACAATGTTGAACCAGAAATTGCGCGGTCGACGCAGCGCTTTCTGTTCCTCGGACAGTTCGCGCTCCGGCATCGGCACGTTGCCCGCCGCCGCGGTCAGTCCAAGCCGCTGTTCTTCGCGTCGTCCCAACCAGAACGCCATGCCAAACACGAACACAAGACCGATGATCTGCACCGGAACCAGCGGATTGAACAGCGCCGAAATCGGCAGATGCAGCGAAGCGGAGGCGCGAATCATCGGCCCGGTCCACGGCAGAAAATTGATGCCCGCTGCCATCGACGCCGCTGCGGCCAGCACACGCCGATCCATGTTCAAGCGGTCGTAGAGCGGCAGCATCGCGGGAATGGTCACGAGAAAACACACCGCGCCCGAACCGTCGAGGTGAATCAGCAGCGCGAGCAGCGTCGTGCCCATGACGATGCGCGTCGGCCGCGTGCCGACCGTGCGCAGGATGCGATCGATGATCGGATCGAGTGTCCCCGCATCGGTGATCGTACCGAAGTAGAGAATCGCGAACACGAACATGCCGACCACCGGCGCCAGGCTTTTCAGTCCCTCGATGACGAACTTGCTGGTTTGCAGACCGAAACCGCCGATCAGCGACGCGGCGATCGGCACGATGATCAGCGCGACGAGCGGCGACATCCGTTTTGAAAGGATCGCCGCAAGCAGCACGACGATGGTAACGAGACCCAATAGTGGCAACACGTGTTTGTCTCCGATCTTGTCTTTTAGTATCGACAAGCGTAGTTTCCACGCATGAATAGAGCAATTGAAATGATTTGATCGCAGCAATCACACTTCATAATGGATCTGAATCTCCGCGAAATCCGCGCTTTCATCGCCGTCGCCGAAGCCGGCAGTTTTACCCGCGCCGCCCTGCGGCTGCATCTGTCGCAACCGGCGTTGACGGTGCAGATCCGCCGGCTCGAAGAGACGCTGGGCGCGCGCCTGTTCGACCGCAACAGTCGCAATGTCGCGCTGACACCGGTCGGTAGGGAACTGCTGCCGGTCTTGCAGAAGTCCCTGCGCGAAATGGAGCACGTGCTGCTCGACGCGCGTGCGTTGAGCGACGGTTCCACCGGTATGGTGAGGATTGCCTGCTTGCCGTCGTTTGCGGCCAGTCTGCTGCCGGATTTCGTCCGCGAGTTTCGACAACAGGTGCCCGGCGCGGCCTTTGACATTCGCGACGTGGTCGCGAGCGTCGTCAATCGCCTGGTTCGCAGCGAGGAGGTGGATCTGGGGCTAACCGGCGGCGATGTGGTCGATCCATCGCTCGAAGTGCTTCACGCCGGTGAGGACCGGCTTTGCGTGGTGTGTCCGGTTGACCATCCGCTTGCCAAAAAACGTCGGATCACGCTGGAGAGCCTGGCGGACCATCCGTTGGTGCTGACGGCTGCGGGCACGAGCGTGCGAGCCGTCGTCGACGCTGCATTCGAGCAGGCGGGCGTCGCGCCCGTCCTCACCTGCGAACCCATGTACATGATGACTGCCGTCGCGATGGTCCGCGCAGGGTTGGGCCTGACGATTCTGCCGGGTTCCGCGCGTGAGATCCTGGCCGAACGCAGCGTGGTGGCGCGCGCGATCGACGATCCCCGTTTCGTGCGACCCATCGCTCTCGTCAAGAAGCGGGGAAGAACCTTGCCGCCGGTAACGGAGGCTTTTGTCGCCCGGATTGCGTCCCCGCTGGAAAACACGCGAAAGGGGAAGGGCAAGTAGCGGGTTATCCACAACCGCATCTGGACAACTCCGGGATAACACCTCTAACTTCCTGTGGGCCGAACTTTGATAAAACGTCGAGCAAGACAGCTGCGCCAAAAGTTGTCCCTGGCTCAGGCTGACTGTTCAGGAACGGCGCGTAGGGTTATCGAATCCGTAGCGCCTTGATCCGTCAGCGAAGATTGGAGTTATCCACAGAAAGACTCGACCCTTGTTAACTACTACTACGTATACATATGTATACACTAAAGACAGAAAACAAGACGCTCGCTGCGCTACAGCTTGACGCGCAAAAACGGGCAGCAACGCGGCTAGCGCAGCTTTCAAGAACGCGAGCATCAGAGCAGCGGCAAACAGATTTCCGTCACCAGGTCAGAAGGCGCGGTGTCTTTAGGATTGTTCAGGTACTCTTCGAAGGCGGGCGCATCGGCAGCCTCGCGTCCCGACTGCACCAGCCACTCCCCGTACAGCCATTGATAGGCTCCAGCCATATCCGCATACGGTCCTGTGTGCCGCAACACCGCATACGTTCCACCGCGCACCTGCGTCAATTCAACCGGCGCGGCCACCTCGACCGCACGCGGTAGAACCACACCGGCTTTCGACCTCAATTCCGCCTCGGCCACGACGCCCGGATCGTCGTAATAGATGCCCACCATCCGCATCTCGGCAGACAGCAGATCTCGTGCAGCAAGCCATCCGATGAGTGCATCGAACGCCTTGCCGATCTGCATGTACGAGCCGGTGTGATCAATCGTCACTACCTGGATGGCGGGCACTTCCCGAATCTCCACTTCGCGCATCGTCATTTGATTGCCTCCTGTTAGCGCCGGCTTGAACCGGCTATGCGTGCCCTGCCTGCGATATTGCGCCGGCGGCATACCGAACACCGCGCGAAACGTCCGCGAAAACGACTGCAAGCTGCTGTACCCGGACCTCTCGGCAATCTCCGCAATCGACATGGACCCATTCGCCAGATATCCCGCCGCGCGATGCAGACGCAATCGGCGCACCGTCGACGCCACCGTTTCGCCATGCATCGCCTGATAAATGCGATGCCAGTGATAGGGCGACAGGCAGGCAATGTGCGCTAACCGGTCGATATCGAGCGGTTCGTCGAGGTGATCGTAAATATGCTCGAGGACGCGGTTCAGACGTGCCTCGTAACGCCTGCGGTTGGTGAGGTCGTTCATGTGCGTGAGAGAGAGAGCAAGGGTGCAATGGTGCAAGGGCTGATTGCAGATAAAAGTACCACGCCTCGATTTACCAAATCCTGCGGAATCGACCCAAGAAGCCCAATCAGAATTCCCCGCAACTCCGTGCTGCGTCGCAACAAAACCCGCACTATGGAGGTAAAACGCGCAATATTTCTCCCTTCTGCGAACTTCGCTGATTTTCGATAACGTCTCGATTAATGGTTCACTACCATCGCGTGAAGCTTGTCCGCTCACGCGCCGCGTGAAGGATCAAAACCGCTGCGAGAGCTGCGGTGAGGGAGTTCTGGAGAAGATGAGCTATACGGAAGTCATCGGCAGTCGCACCTACCGGTTTGCCGATCTGAAAACCTTGCTGGCGAAGGCGAGCCCGCTGCGCTCGGGCGACCAGCTCGCCGGCGTCGCGGCGTCCAGCGAAGAAGAGGGCGCGGCGGCGAAGATGGCGCTCGCGCAGGTGCCCTTGCGCACGTTCCTCAACGAGGCGCTGATTCCGTACGAAAGCGACGAGGTCACGCGTCTGGTGATCGACGATCACTCGCCCGAGGCCTTTGCGGAAATCGCCCATCTGACCGTGGGCGACTTCCGTAACTGGCTGCTAGCCAGCGAGACGGACGCCACGACGCTCACACGTATCGCCGCAGGTCTGACGCCGGAGATGGTGGCCGCGGTATCGAAACTGATGCGCAACCAGGATCTGATCGCGGTGGCGCGCAAGCGTCCGGTGATCACACGGTTTCGCAATACGGTCGGTCTGCCGGGACACATGTCGGTGCGTCTGCAACCGAACCATCCCACTGACGACGTCAAAGGCATCGCCGCCTCCATGCTCGACGGCCTGATGTACGGCTGCGGCGACGCGATGATCGGCATCAATCCTGCCACCGACAGCCTCGCTGCGATCACCACGTTGTTGCGGATGATCGACGACTTCCGCGAGCGTTATCAGGTGCCGACGCAATCGTGCGTGCTGACTCACGTGACGAACACGATTGCCGCGATCGACAAGGGCGCACCGGTCGATCTGGTATTCCAGTCGATCGCCGGCACGGAGAAGGCGAACGCCGGTTTTGGCATCTCGCTCGCGCTCCTGCAGGAAGCCTATGAAGCGGCGCTGTCGCTCAAGCGCGGCACCGTCGGCCATAACGTGATGTATTTCGAAACCGGGCAGGGCAGCGCGCTCTCGGCAAACGCGCATCATGGTGTCGACCAGCAGACCTGCGAAGTGCGCGCCTATGCGGTGGCGCGCAAGTTCAATCCGTTCCTCGTCAACACAGTGGTGGGCTTCATCGGACCTGAGTATCTGTACGACGGCAAGCAGATCACGCGCGCCGGTCTCGAAGATCACTTTTGCGGCAAGCTGCTCGGTGTGCCGATGGGCTGCGACATCTGCTACACGAATCACGCGGAAGCGGATCAGGACGATATGGACAACCTGTTGACGCTGCTCGGCGTCGCGGGAATCAACTTCATCATGGGCGTCCCCGGCGCGGACGACGTGATGCTGAACTATCAGAGCACGTCGTTTCACGATGCGCTCTATGTGCGCGACGTGTTGGGCTTGCGACGCGCACCCGAATTTGAAGAATGGCTGGAATCGATGCAGATCGCGGATACACGCGGCGTATTGCTCAAAGGCGCAACGCGGCAACCGCTGCTGGAAGGCGCACGTGAATGGATGGGGATCGCATGAGCCAGGACTTCCTCGAAAAGAATCCGTGGAGCGCTTTGCGGCAGTTCACCCGTGCGCGCATTGCTTTGGGTCGCGCGGGCAACAGTCTGCCGACCGAACCGCTGCTCGCGTTCAATCTCTCGCATGCGCAAGCTCGCGATGCGGTGCATCAGCCGCTCGACGCCGAGTGGCTGCACGAGCGGCTGCGCGCCAACGGTTTCTCGACGCTCGACGTGCACAGTGCCGCGCCGGACCGGCAGCACTATTTGCGGCGTCCCGATCTGGGGCGGCGTTTATCGGACGACAGTCGCGACGCGCTCGCTCTGGAGCAGGCCGCCATCGAGCCACCCGATGTGCTGTTCGTGATCGCCGATGGTTTATCGGCGTGTGCGGCGTCGAAGCAATCCATTCCGCTATTGCAGGCAGTGTGCGCGAAACTCACGGATTGGAAGATCGGACCCGTGGTGGTCGCGCGGCAAGCACGCGTCGCGCTGGGCGACGAAATCGGCGAGTTGCTCAGCGCAAAACTGGTGGTGATGTTGATTGGTGAACGTCCGGGCTTGAGTTCGCCGGATAGCCTCGGCGTCTATCTCACCTATGCGCCCAAGGTGGGCTGTAGCGATGCACAGCGCAATTGCATTTCGAACGTGCGGCCCGAGGGCCTGAGCTTTGCGGGTGCGGCGCACAAGCTGCACTATCTGCTGACGCATGCGCGCCGCCTGGGTCTCACCGGCGTAGGTCTGAAAGACGACAGCGACGCGTTGCTGGAAACGGCGCCGCGGTCACCCGCAGTCTCGGCTACACCGGCGCCGGAGTAAAACGGAGCGACGCGTAGTCAAACAGAAAGCGCATTCGCAGCACGCCTCACCGTACTTGCTGCGAGTGGCGAGTTTCCAGTTGCATGCCTGTTCGTCTAAGGCCGCTCCGTCATCCACGCAAACGCACTACGCATCCGCCCGCTCAACCGGATGCGTTTCCAGCCACGCATTCTCATCGTCCTCGAAGAGCCGCGAGCGGGTCAAAAACCTCAAACCCGTCGGCCGTTCCAGCGAAAACATGCCGCCATTGCCCGGAACGACATCGATGATCAGTTGCGTGTTCTGCCAGTACTCGAATTGCGATTCGCTCATATAAAACGGCACGTTGGCGATCGTGCCGAGTTTCACATCGGCTGAGCCGACCATGAACTCGCCCGCCGGAAAGCACATCGGCGCGCTGCCGTCGCAACAGCCACCCGATTGATGAAACAGCAACGCTCCATGGTCGGCCTGCAACTTCTCGATCAATTCCACCGCGGCCGGTGTCACGATCACGCGTTCCACTTCCTTGCCTGCCATGACGATTCCTCGTTTAAAAAGAGGGCGAGCCGCGCCTCGCGACCCGCCCATCGGGAACGTCTGGCTCAGAAGAAGCCTAGCGGCTTCTGACTGTAGCTGACGAGGAGATTCTTGGTCTGCTGGTAGTGATCGAGCATCATCTTGTGATTTTCACGGCCGATGCCCGATTGCTTGTAGCCCCCGAAGGCCGCATGCGCCGGATAAGCGTGATAGCAGTTGGTCCACACACGGCCCGCCTGAATGCCGCGTCCCATGCGATAGGCCAGCGTGCCGTCGCGCGTCCAGACACCGGCGCCAAGGCCGTACAGCGTGTCGTTGGCAATCTCCAGCGCCTCTTCTTCGTTCTTGAAGGTCGTCACCGACACCACCGGTCCGAAGATTTCTTCCTGGAAGATACGCATCTTGTTGTTGCCGCGGAACACGGTGGGCTTCACGTAGTAGCCTTTGCTCAACTCACCGTCGAGCGCATTGCGCTCGCCGCCAATCAGGCATTCCGCGCCTTCCTGCTTGCCGAGATCGATATACGAGAGGATTTTCTCGAGTTGTTCCTGCGAGGCTTGCGCGCCGATCATCGTCTTGCTGTCGAGCGGGTGGCCTTGCGTGATGGCCGCGACGCGTTGGAGCGCGCGTTCCATGAAGCGGTCGTAAATCTTTTCTTCGACCAGCACGCGTGACGGGCAAGTACAGACTTCACCCTGATTCAGCGCGAACATCGTGAAACCTTCGAGCGCCTTGTCGAAGTAGCTGTCGTCCTTGTCCATCACGTCGGCGAAGAAGATGTTCGGGCTCTTGCCGCCGAGTTCGAGCGTCACCGGAATGATGTTCTGGCTCGCGTACTGCATGATCAGGCGACCGGTGGTCGTTTCACCGGTGAAGGCGATCTTCGCGATGCGCTTGTTCGAGGCGAGCGGTTTGCCGGCTTCCAGTCCGAAACCGTTCACGACGTTGATCACGCCGGGCGGCAGCAGGTCCTGAATCAGTTCGAGCAGCACGAGGATCGAGGCGGGCGTTTGTTCCGCCGGCTTCAGCACCACGCAATTGCCGGCCGCGAGTGCCGGTGCGAGCTTCCAGATCGCCATCAGGATCGGGAAGTTCCACGGAATGATCTGTCCGACCACGCCTAGCGGTTCATGGAAGTGGTATGCGACGGTATCGGCGTCGATCTCCGAAATGGTGCCTTCCTGGGCACGCACGCAACCCGCGAAGTAGCGGATGTGATCGATTGCGAGCGGGATATCCGCTGCCATGGTTTCGCGCAAGGGCTTGCCGTTGTCGATCGTCTCGGCGACTGCAATCCGCTGCAGGTTCGCTTCCATCCGGTCGGCGATGCGGTTCAGGATGTTGGCGCGCTCGGTCGTGGAGGTTTTGCCCCACGCCGTCTTGGCGCGATGCGCGGCGTCGAGCGCGAGTTCGATATCGGCTTCGCGCGAGCGTGGGATCGACGTGAACGGTTCACCAGTGATGGGCGAGATGTTGTCGAAATACTCGCCGCCAACCGGCGCGACCCATTCACCGCCGATGAAATTCGCATACTGCTTTTTGTACGGGAATTCGGTGGTCAGAAATTGCATCTCAGCGTGATTCATCTGTCTGCTCCTCACATGTTCGAATGGTGAAAACCCGGCGCGCTTGAACGCAGGCCGCCCGTCGCATACGCCAGAAGCGTGCCAACGCACGCTAGTGGGGCGTCATGCTCGCCCAGTGGGGACGATGAAGGTCAATGGTTGCCGGACGAGATCAATGTGTTCATGGCAACGCGTGCTGTTTCTGAGCACCGTGCGCACAGGTGTTCATAAATTGAGCAAATGGAGGTTTTGATTTATCGCGCGTTGGCTCGCTTCCTATGCCATTAGGGCGATTTGTCAGTCGATATCATTCAGGGCATGATTTCCTCTTTCCGCAACGATACGGCGCGGCGTTTGCAATCAGATCACGCTGGCCTGAAATCGAACCATGAACAATCACGAACGCTTTCATGTGGTGTACGACGGTCCGGCTCTGACAGAGCACCGGATGGATGTGCGCGACCTTGCGCCGGCACTTGTCGCGATCGCCGATCTGTTCACGGCCGCAAACAGAGAGATAAACGGCGATGCGGCAGAAGTCCGCGTGCAGGTGAACGCCAGCTTCAAGGCGGGATCATTCTGGATTGACCTGGTCGCCTCGCAGCATCTGCTTTCGCAGATCAAGGACATGTTCGCGGGGAACGGCGCAACAGCGATCGCGAATGGCTGGACCATCCTGCAGATCGTCGGTCTCACGGGCGGTGCTTTAGCCGGTGGTCTGGTCGGCCTGTTGCGCTGGCTCAAGGGGAGGCGTCCCATCAGGATCGAACAGACGGGCAACGTAGCCACGGTGTGGGTGAGCGAGACGGAGACGATCGATGTCGAACGCGATGTGATTCGCCTGTATCGGAACAGCGTCGTGCGCACCAGCCTCGAAAAGGTCGTATCGCCGCTAGAACGTGAAGGGATAACGAACTTCGGCGTCGTAGTGAACGATCAGGTCGTGCTTGATGTCCACGACGATGAAATTGCCTGGTTTAGCGCAGCGGCGTCGAATGCGGACGCGGAGATCGTTTCCGACACGACCGGACGGAAATTGCTGCTGATCGAGTCGCTAGCCTTCAAGGACGGCAACAAGTTGCGTGTCCACGATGGCACAGCAACGTTCCATGCATCCATTGAAGACAAGGAATTCCTCGCCAACTTCAATGCGGGCGTGCGGTTTGGCAAGGGCGATGTACTCGTCGTCGATTTAAGGCAGGTGCAGAGCATCGTCAGCGCGAAGCTCGTCAATGAGTCGATGATCGTAAAGGTCCTGGAACATCGCCAGCCCCTGCAGCAAAGTCTGATTTGAGGGGGCCGCTTCCGGCTGTTTGATATCGCAGCAACCTTAGCCCGTTACCCACCACCAGCAGGCTCGCGCCGGCATCGGCGAACACGGCCATCCACATCGTGCCGTAGCCCATCAGCGTGAGCGTCAGGAACACGACCTTCACGCCGAGCGCCAGCGCAATGTTCTGCACGAGTACCGAGTGCGTTGCCTGCGAGAGCCGGATGAAAAGCGGAATCTTGCGCAGGTCATCGTCCATCAGGGCAACGTCTGCGGTTTCAATCGCCGTGTCGGTGCCCATCGCGCCCATCGCGAAGCCAATGTCGGCGCGAGCGAGCGCAGGGGCATCGTTGATGCCGTCGCCAACCATGCCGACCGTCGCGCCTTGTGCTGCGAGCCCAACGACCGCCGCGAGCTTGTCTTCCGGCAACTGGTCGCCGTGAGCCCGATCGATACCGACCTGCTCGGCAATCGCCGCGGCCGTGTGCGGGTTGTCGCCGGTCAACATGGCGGTCTGCACGCCCAGTTTGTGAAGTTCGGCGACGGCGGCGCGGCTGCTGTCTTTCACCGTATCGGCGACGGCGAAGAGGCCCAGCACGCGTTCGCTGTCCATCAGCATGACGACGGTTTTGCCCTGGCGCTCCAGCGTTTCGAGCCGTGCTTCGAGAGCCGGCGAACAGCGGCCGAGTTCATGTACCAGCCGATGGTTGCCGAGCTGATACGGCGTGCCGTCGATCGTGCCGCCGACGCCGCGTCCCGGCAGCGCCTGGAACTCTTCGACCGCGGACGACGCGATGCCGTCCGCCTTGGCTGCGCTCGCAATCGCCTGCGACACCGGATGGTCGGAGCGCCCCGCAAGGCTGGCGGCGAGGCCACGGCAGCGGTCGGCTTCGAGCGCCGCACGCAGTTCGAAGTCCGTCTGAACCGGTTTGCCGTGGGTGATCGTGCCGGTCTTGTCGAGCGCGAGCCACTTCAGCTTGCGGCCCAGTTCGAGATACGCACCGCCCTTGATCAGGATGCCATGGCGCGCGGCGGCCGCGAGGCCGCTCACGATCGTCACGGGCGTGGAGATCACCAGCGCGCACGGGCAGGCGATCACCAGCATGACCAGCGCCTTGTAGACCCAGTCATGCCACGAACCGCCGAACAGCAGCGGCGGAAGCGCGGCGACGGCCAGCGCGATCACAAACACGATCGGCGTGTAGACGCGGGCAAACTGGTCGACGAAGCGCTGCGTCGGCGCTTTGGCGCCCTGCGCCTCTTCGATGGCGTGGATGATGCGGGCGAGCGTGCTCTTGCTGGCGGCGGCCGTCACGCGGTAATCGAACGAGCCGGCCTGGTTGATCGTGCCGGCGAACACCGAATCGCCCTCGGCTTTGTCGACGGGCAGGCTTTCGCCGGTAATCGGCGCCTGGTTCACGCTCGAGCGCCCGGCCACGATTTCGCCGTCGAGCCCAATCCGTTCGCCCGGCTTCACGCGCACGAGATGGCCCGCGACGACCGACTTTATATCGACGGCGCGCCATTCGCCGTCGGGCTGCTGCACGGTCGCCCGTTCCGGCGTCAGTTGCATCAGCCCCTTGATGGCGTTGCGGGCGCGGTCGAGCGATCTGGCTTCGATCAGCTCGGCGATGGTGAACAGCACCATCACCATGGCCGCTTCCGGCCATTGACGCAGGACCAGCGCGCCCGTGACGGCGATGCTCATCAGCGCGTTGATGTTGAGGTTGCCATTGCGGATCGCGAGCCAGCCTTTTTTGTAGGTAGTGAGGCCGCAGGCGACGATGGCGGCAATCGCAAGCGCCGCCGCGAACCAGCTCGGCGCGCCGAACCAGCTGGCGGCCTCGGAGCCGGCCGCTGCCGCGCCTGCCACTGCCAGCGGCCAGCAGGGTTTGGGCGGAGCGGCCGATTCGCTGCCCGGCGACGCAGTGGCGTCGGCGAGTTGCGGGTCGAAATCAAGCGAACGGAGGCTTGCCAGGATCGAACCCAGCGCATCCGGCGTATGCACGACGGTAAGCACGCGCTGCATCAGGTTGAAGTCGAGGCTTTGCACGTACGGCAGGCGGCCGAGTTTCTTGCGAATCAGCGCCTCTTCGGTCGGGCAGTCCATCTGCATGATGCGGATGGACGTGCGGACGTTAGCGCCAATGGTTTCGGGTCCGGCGAGCGTGGCGAACACGGTGGGGGCGGCGGTGCAGCAGGCGTCGGCGTGGTCGTGGGCGTGCGCATGATCGTGATCGTCCGCGACGGCGACACCGTGATCGTGCGCGCAACTGCCCCCATCATGCGCATGCTCATGGGGCCCGGCATGAGCATGAGCGTGTGCCTGATGGCCGGCATGTCCATGATCGTGGCCGTGCGCATGCTCCGAAACCCGCTCCGGATGGGCATGAGCGCACGATTCACCGTGCTCGTGACGGTGCGTTCCGGCGGGGCTGGCGTTAGGCATGGTGGCTTCCTGGCTAGATTTGTGGTCTAGTAAACACCTTGAAGCCACTACAAGGTCAAGGACGCAATCCGGAGGCCCTATGAAAATCGGCGAACTCGCGAAGATTGCCCACTGCACCACCGAAACCATCCGCTTTTACGAAAAAGAGGGCCTGTTGCCCGAAGCGGACCGCACCGAAGCGAATTACCGCAGCTACACGGCGCGTCACGTCGAACGGCTGCGTTTTATCCGCAATTGCCGGGCGCTCGACATGACTCACGACGAGATCCGCGCCCTGCTGCGTCTGACCGACGCCCCGGCCGACGGCTGCGGCGCGATCAACGCGCTGATCGACGAGCACATTACCCACGTCGATACGCGGATCGACGAGCTCAAACAGCTCAAGGCGCAACTGACGACATTGCGTGAGCAATGCCGAAGCGAACAGGCTGTCGAGGATTGCGGCATCGTTCATGGCCTCACCGACATGGAAGTGAGCGCCCCCCGTTCCCGGCATACCCATCTGGGTTGAGCGGGCGCCCCGTCGAATTTATCGCCCTGCCGCCCGCACCGTGCTGCAGGGCCGAATCAACAAACGAATCGAAGTTGGAGAAGCAACGTGTTCAAGTGCAGAAATCAGTCCTGCGAAGCGCAGTGGGAACAAGCGGACGTCGTCATCAAGAACGAGGGCCAGGGGCTCCTGTTTCGCTGTCCGATGTGCGGCGCGCGCAATTACGTCGAACGTTTCGACGCGGACGATGGCTCGGTGGTCTACGAGCAGATGGACGGCCGTCCGTCGACTGGCCCCATGGCCGAATAGTCCCAAGCCTTCAGCCGATAACGAGCCTTCCCTATGAATAGTCCCACTCAAGCTGGCGCGCCGTTCAGCCAGTTGCCGCTGCCGCCCGCGGTGCTCGCCAATCTGACCCAGCTCGGCTACGTCGAGATGACGCCGATCCAAGCCGCGAGCTTGCCGGTCGCGCTGGCCGGCCACGATCTGATCGCCCAGGCCAAAACCGGCAGCGGCAAGACCGCGGCGTTTGCGCTTGCGCTGCTGGCACGCCTCGACGCCCGCAATTTTGACGTGCAGGCCATGGTGCTTTGTCCGACGCGAGAACTGGCCGATCAGGTCACCCAGGAAATCCGCCGCCTTGCGCGCGCCGAGCAGAACATCAAGGTGCTGACGCTGTGCGGCGGCACGCCCATGCGTCCGCAGACCACCAGCCTCGAACAGGGTGCGCATATCGTCGTCGGCACGCCGGGGCGCATCATGGATCACCTCGAGCGCGGCAGTCTCGCGCTCGGCGCACTGAACACGCTGGTGCTCGATGAAGCCGACCGTATGCTCGACATGGGCTTCTTCGACGATATCGCCACGGTCGTGCGTCAGTGCCCGAAGGAGCGGCAGACGCTGCTCTTTTCCGCGACGTACCCGGACGGAATCGGCAAACTCAGCCAGCAGTTCCTGCGCAGTCCGAAGGAAATCAAACTCGAAGAGCGGCACGACAACAGCAAGATTCGTCAACGCTTCTACGAAGTGACGGAAGACGGCCGCCTGCACGCGGTAGGCCTGCTGCTGAATCACTATCGCCCGGTGAGTTCGCTCGCGTTCTGCAACACCAAGCAGCAGTGCCGCGATCTGCTCGACGTGCTGCGCGCGCAAGGCTTTCATGCGCTCGCGCTGCATGGCGAACTCGATCAGCGGGAACGCGATCAGGTGCTGATCCAGTTCGCGAACCGTAGCTGTTCGGTGCTGGTGGCGACGGATGTCGCGGCGCGCGGTCTGGATATCGCGCAACTCGAAGCCGTGATCAACGTCGACGTGACGCCTGACCCGGAAGTGCACGTGCACCGCATTGGCCGCACGGGCCGCGCGGATCAGGAAGGCTGGGCGCTGAGTCTGGCGAGCATGAACGAGATGGGCCGCGTCGGCAGTCTCGAACAGGCGCAGGGGCGCGAGGTGCAATGGCATCCGCTGTCGGAGCTGACTTCGACCAGCAACGAGCGCCTGTTGCCGCCCATGGAAACGCTGCAGATTCTCGGCGGCCGCAAGGAAAAGATCCGCCCGGGCGACGTGCTCGGCGCGCTGACCGGCGAAGCGGGATTCGCGGGGTCGCAGATCGGCAAGATCAATGTGACGGAATTTTCGACCTATGTCGCCGTCGAGCGCAGTGTTGCCCGCGACGCGTTGCGCAAGCTCAGCGCCGGCAAGGTGAAGGGCAAGAAGGTCAAAGTCCGTCTGATGGACGAGTAAGCAGCAACCGCGGCTGCGCTCGTACGACCGCAGCCGCCACGATTCTCCGCGCGTTTTCTGCATGACACGCCGCGTTTGCGGCCACCCCTCTCGCGCCTGATTGTCCTTGGTTCCTTCTGCTTTCGTCCGTCCTGCGGGGGCTTGCGCTCGCCATGACGTAAACGCATGCCGTGCATGACAAAGTATCGATTGTGACCGCGCGGTGGCTGATGCCTAATCGTCACACTGGCGGGAGCGCGTGGGACATGGCGCTCCGGAGCCTCGCCGTCAGATGGAGAAACCGCTATGGAGAGCGCCTTGCACGCCCGCTCGAAGCTGCCCGATGTGGGCACGACAATCTTTACCGTAATCGGTCAGTTGGCCGCGCAACATGACGCGCTGAACCTGTCGCAGGGCGCGCCGAATTTCGCGCCGGACCCGAAGCTGGTGGACGGCGTCGCCGCCGCCATGCGCGCGGGACATAACCAGTACGCGCCAATGGCCGGCATCGGGGCGCTCCGCGAAGCGCTGGCCGACAAGGTCGAGACCTTGTACGGCGTGCGTTACGACCCCGCGACCGAAGTGACGGTGATCGCCAGTGCCAGCGAGGGACTGTATTCGACGATCAGCGCGCTCGTGCATCCCGGCGACGAGGTGATCTATTTCGAGCCGTCCTTCGACAGCTACGCGCCGATCGTGCGCCTGCAAGGCGCCACGCCGGTGCCGATCAAACTGTCGCTCACCGATTTCCGCGTGAACTGGGACGAGGTCGCGGCGGCGATTACGCCGAAGACGCGCATGATCATCATCAATACACCGCACAATCCGACGGCGACCGTGTTCAGCGATGCCGACGTCGCGCGCCTCACCGCCGTCACGCGCAATACCGATATCGTGGTGCTGGCCGACGAGGTGTACGAGCACGTCATATTCGACGGTGCGAAACATCAGAGCATGGCTTGCTATCCCGAACTGGCGGAGCGCAGTGTGATCGTGTCGTCATTCGGCAAGTCGTATCACGTGACGGGCTGGCGGGTGGGTTATTGCCTCGCCCCTGCGGAGCTGATGGACGAGATTCGCAAGGTCCATCAGTTCATGGTGTTTTCCGCCGATACGCCCATGCAATACGCGTTCGTCGAAGCGCTCGCCAGGCCGGAAAGTTATCTCGAGTTGTCGGCGTTCTATCAGCAGAAACGTGATTTACTGTCGCATGCGCTGCGCGAATCGCGCTTCGAATTGCTGCCGAGCGAGGGCACCTTTTTTATGCTGGCGCGCTTTCGCGGCTTCTCCGACGAAAGCGATAGCGACTTCGTGCTGCGCCTGATTCGCGACGCACGCGTGGCGACGATTCCACTCTCGGCGTTTTACACCGACGGCACGGATGCCGGCCTCATCCGGCTGAGTTTTTCGAAGGACGACGCCACGTTGATCGAAGGTGCACGTCGACTGTGTGAGATCTGAGAAATGCGTGCTGCTTGCCTCCGGTCGCGCGGCCGGATGGTTCGCTGCGATGTTGAAGTCAACGTGAAAAATGAACGAAACGATGAAATTGCTCAAAACCCTTTTGGTACTCGCATGCGCGTGCGTATCGGTTTCTGCTTTCGCGGCCGACGCCGGCACGCTCAGGTTCGGCCTCGAAGCGCAATATCCGCCATTCGAATCGAAAGGGGCGAACGGTGAGTTGCAAGGGCTCGATGTCGACGTCGGCAAGGCCGTGTGTGCGGCGGCGCATCTGACGTGCAAATGGGTCGAGACCTCGTTCGACGGCCTGATTCCCGCGTTGCAGGGTCGCAAGTTCGATGCGATCAATTCGGCGATGAACGCCACCGAACAGCGCCGCCAGACGATCGATTTCACCCGCGTCATCTACCGCGTGCCGACGCAGCTGATTGCGAAAACTGGCAGTGGTCTCCTACCGACGCCGGAGTCGTTGAAAGGTAGGCGTGTCGGCGTGCTGCAGGCGTCGATTCAGGAGACGTACGCCAAGGCGCATTGGGAAGGCGCGGGTGTGAACATCGTTTCGTACCAGGATCAGAACCAGAGCTACGCGGACCTCGTTTCCGGCCGCCTCGACGCGACACTCGTGCTGGCGCCATCGGGGCAAACGGCCTTTCTTTCGCGACCGGATGGCAAGGACTTCTCGTTCGTCGGTCAACCCGTGCGGGACGACAAGATTCTTGGCAGCGGCATCGCGTTCGGACTGCGTAAGGGCGACACGGCGTTGCTCAACCAGTTGAACGCCGCAATTGCAAAGCTTCAGGCCGACGGCACGGTGAAGGTGCTAGCGCAGAAGTATCTGGGCAATATCGACGTCTCGCCGAAGTAAGTCCCTACATCTTGCCTATGTGTTCCTCGCCGGCTGCGTCGCCGTGGTAGAAGACTGTCCAGTCGCCGAAGTACCGTCCATCGAATGGAATGGTGCTGTTGACGATATCGATGACGAATTCGTCCTGCAAACCGATCAGCGCGTCTTCTGCTACATCCGGGCCTGACTCGGGAAAGAACAGTCCTGCGGTCGCTGAATCCGTGAAGCGCAGATAGAGATGCGCGGCGTAGGCGGTCCTGACGTGAAACAGTGGACCAATTGCAGGGCCTGGATAGCCGAGACCATCCACCGGCGTGTCGAGCTGGTTGCGGCCATGGAGCAGCCCCAGGTAGAGTCCGGGAGGCGCATCTTTCATGGCGCCGTAAAGTGGCAGCGCGCGGTCATCGTGGCAAAAGAAACGCATCTGTTCTAGCAAAGGATGGATGTCCCGCAAGGCAGAAACTCGGGGCGGCGTGGTCGCGAGGTCGCCTTGCAGCGCCGCGTCTGCGTTACTCGGCGAACTTGTGTCGGGTAGCCGTAGAAAAAAGGAAGCCATGGAATTCTCGGGTTAATGCATTCGTGGTCAGATTGCTTGTGCTCGCCTTCTTCGCGCTGTCACGCGCGGCGGTAGAGCCTCAGGTGCGATGGTCAAGACGCGTGGAAGTCGAAAACTCCCCCGCCGTCTGGACGTCACCTCGCCCGGCCTCTTTAGCGCTGACGTATCTATCCTGATCCAACGGTCGCGGGTCCATGCCGGAAATCCGCATTGCGACGACCGTTGCCACCGTACTGCCGTACACATTCAGGGCCGTGCGGCCCATGTCGAAGAAGGCATCCAGTCCGAGGATCAACACGACAGCCTCGACGGGCAGACCGACTGCTGTCAGGACGATCGTGATCGCAACGATGGCTCCGGACGGCACGTTTGCAGCGCCATCGATGGTGACGATCGTCAACGCGACGACCGTGAGCATCAGTGGCCATGTCCAGGCCAGGTGATAGGCATCCGCCAGATAGCCGACGGCCAGAGCGGTGTAGAGTACGGCGCCGTCGCGATTGAATATGTAGGATAACGGAAGAATTGTCGATGCCACGGAAGGCGGAACGCCAAGATCCGTCAGTTTCTTGAGGTGAACCGGAAACGTGATTTCCGATGAGCGCGTGGTGAAGGCGAGAATCAGCGGCTCACTGACGTGCTTGATGATCGCGATGGGTGAGTGGCCGCTCAGCCTGACCATCACGCTGAGGATCACGGCGAGAATGGCCATGCCGAGATAGGCGACGCCGAGTAACCTGATAAGCGGCGCGATGCCCGCCAGGCCTTTGGATGCCAGCAGCGCCGCCATGCCGGCGAGAATCGCGAGCGGCGATAGCGCTACGATCCATTGTGTCATTTTGAACAGCGCCGCCAGCATGGATTCCAGCATTGCAATGAGCGGCGCGGCCCGCTCTTCTATCGCGGATAACGCGGACCCGAGCAGGACACCGAAAACGAGGATAGGCAGCGAATTTCCTGCCGCCAGCGCGCTGACGATATTGGCCGGTACCAGGTCGACCACGAACTGCGTCCAGTCGAGGCTGCTAGCCAGATTCGCAGGCAGGGCGGCGGTGTGCATGAGACCGGCGCCTAGACCTGGCCTGAAGAGCATGTTTAGCCCAAGACCGAGGACACTGGACACGACCGTCATCGCCAGAAAAAATCCGATACTGAGGACGGCCGTCTTTCCCAGTCGACCTCGTTCCACGCCCATCTTGAACACGCCGACCGTGACGGACAACAGAATCAGCGGCATGACGACCATCCTGATCGCATGGCCGAAAAGCGCGACGAGAAACGTGAGCTTGCCGCCCACGCCCGGAGCAAGAATTCCGACCAATACCCCTAGCACGAGCGCAATCAGCATTTGCGCCGGAACGGAGATTTTCCTAGTTCGACGATTCATGTTGGCCTTGGATAATCTGGATTCGCGCATCGGTTCCATCCACGATGTGATTCCACATATGCCGCCGTGCGTCGTCCGGCGCTTTACCCGCGATTGCTGCATAGATATTCAGGTGCTCTAACGTCCCCCGTCGGACGGTGGCGGCGTCGCTGCGCGGCAACTCGTTGAGCGCCAGGCCCGTTTGCGCCCGCAGTCCCGCGTAAGTCGTGAATAACCGGTCATTTCGCGAAGCGACGAACATCTCCTGATGGAATTCCCAGCCGGTCCTTTGCTCCTGCATCAGGTCGATCGCATCGGTATTGATGATTTGCTGCAACTCGTCGATCGCCCTGATCATTCCATCCGTTGGGCCGTTGATCGCGGCAAGGTAAGCCGCCGTGCTCTCCAGGGCGAGACGCACCTCGAAGATCTCGCGCAGATCGTTCGTGGTGGGCGCGGCAACGTAGGTGCCTTTTCTTGGCACCACCTTCACCAGGCCCTCGACGACCAATCGTTGGATGGCTGAACGTACGGGCGTGTGGCCAAGCATCAGTTCATCCGCGATGCTGCGCGGCGAGACAGGCTGGTCGGGCGCGAGCCGGCCGTCGAGAATGCGTGAGCGGATCTGCGCGTACGCAGCTTGCGTATCGGATGGAGCGTCTTCGAGCATGTGAGATCTCAGGTGACTTGCTCATGCGGGATTTCGAGACGAGCCAAGGGTAACGTATGGCGTGTGCGAGCGAACCTGTCAGCCCTGACAGGATGATCTGATGCCGGCGTGCGAAGTTTGCTGGACGGTATTGCGCTGTCCGAGCGGACCCGGTAATTTCGCTCGAATTAATACGTTCGATGCCACCGGCGAACATGTCGCCGTGCTTCTGTTGGCGCCCGATCACTCAACCGCTCTACCTTGTAGCGTGGATATTCACGAATCATGTCCCAGCAACGCACGCTTTTCTCGGTTTGCTCCGTTCCCGTGGAATGGGTTTATCCGTTGCGCACCGCTGTTTTATTGGAGGGACGTTCCGATTCTTGCCGCTTTCGCGGGGACGAAGAGGCGTCGACCTTGCATCTCGCCGTTTATCAGAACAGCCAGATCGTCGCGGTGGCGAGCGTATGCCGCGAGGCATTGAGTGGTTCGGTTAGTGATGCCGAATGGCGGCTACGTGGCATTGCCGTAGAAGAAGGGTTACGCGGATATGGACTTGGCCGGTTGCTGGTCAAACTGTGTCTCGACCACGTTCAGAAGGAAGGGGGACGGCTAGCGTGGTGTACCGCCAGGGAATCCGCACGAAAGTTTTATGAACTGCTGGACTTCGTTTCTTTTACACCGCCGTTTACGCTGCCGTCGCGAGGCGATGTTCGATTTTACGAAATGCATCATGTGCTGCCCGGTAAGCATGGCTCGGATGTCGATTGATTCGGGTTCCTCAGTTTGAGGTTGCGGGATTCGCCGTCTGGAGCGTCTTTTCACCTGTGACCAGGTTCGGCGCATCCCTCGTGCATTAGTCCGCTGTCTCTGTAGCGGTTGCCTCGGACTGCACTAACTCTCGCACGATCAGATAGACCGCCGGCAGGTCATCATCGTCGCGCCGCCAGTCAACGGGCTCATCGAGGTCGGCGCCGCACAGGCGACTGTCACCAAACCGGGCGAACATCATGCGGACGCTTTCTTTATTGCGGGCACAAAAGCCCGGATTCTCGAACACCTGCTCGTCAATCGTCAGCAGCGTGCGCCAGGTCGGCGCTCCTGAGCCGCTAGAGTACGCGCGCCGGCCACCGCCAAGGTGACGCTTTGCGACCGTGACGATGACCTGCTGCAGATCGAGCGAGGCGCTCCGCAATTCACGTTCAAAAGCGACCTGGTTGACGTTGCTGATTTCTGATTCAAGAGCAGTAGCGTTGATCATGATGTTGTTTTAGTCAAAGGGCTAGGCGACGGATCGCGTCAAAGGTGACGCTTGATAGGCGTCTCGCCACGCTGCGCGAGTAACTGACGGATCTGGACAAGGTAGCTATCACCGACCGTGCAGTCTTCAACAGGGCGGCTGCGCTGATGCGGCGCCGGCGGGCGCACGCCCAGATAGCGGCACACCGCGGACAGATACGGCCTGCCGTGGGCTCCCAGATGCCGCGCAGCATTCGCTACGCGCACGTCCCCTACGTGCTTGCACAACCAGGCAAGCGTTTCGCTGTCGTCGTCGTTCAAAATGCGTATGAGATGGTTCATGGCTGACCCTGTATAAACATACACCTGTAAATCTATACAGTATTTTGGTCAGATGCAAGCGCCGGGAGTGGAAACGTGATCTTTGCCGCTGAGGAGGCGATGGTCGAATGTGTGAAGGGGAGGTACGCGGAGGAGGGGTGCTAATGTGGTCGCGCAAAGCAAAAAGGCCGGTTAGCTTTCGCTAACCGGCCTTTTAATTCTTTGGTGGGGCGTGAGTGACTCGAACACTCGACCTACGGATTAAGAGTCCGCTGCTCTACCAACTGAGCTAACGCCCCCAACAGACTGCAAATTATGAAGAAGTTTTTGCGACTTGCCAAGCCCCTTTAGCAGATTTCTTAAAAAAATTCGCAACGGGCCAGGTGGCAGGCCCCCGGCAAGCCGCCCGAAGGACCCAAAAACGCGCAGCGTTTATCGGTCCCGGTATCATGTGCCGACACCATGCCGCGAGACGCCTCACGCGGCTTACCGGGGACAAACGATGGATGACAAAGCGATAGCTGAGCTGCTCGACCGCGTACTGGCGCCGTGGGTGCGCACGCTTGCGCTGACCCCGGTGAAGGTCGATGAAGAGAGCGCCACCATGCGCCTGCCGTTCTCCGGCGAACTGCGTCATTCAGGTGGAGTGATCTGTGGCCAGGTCTTCATGGCGGCGGCGGATACCGCGATGATCGTCGCCATTTCCGCAGCGCTCGACGGCTTCAAGCCCATGACCACCGTATCGCTGAACATCAACTTCATGCGCGCCGTGCGCAAAGGCGACGTGCTGATCACGGCCCGCGTTCTTCGCATGGGCCGCAATCTGGTCTTCGGTGAGGTCGAACTGTTCGACGAGGACGGCAAGATGGCCGTCCACGCCACCACCACGTACGCGCTGCTGTCATAAGCGCCGCACGTCGCAGTCGCATTCCAAGGAAAAGGAACAATGTTCGATCAGGTCGTATTCGCGGGCGGCGGCAATCGCTGCTGGTGGCAGGCGGGATTCTGGGACATCGTGCAGCCGGAACTCAAGATCCGGCCGCGCGTGATCACCGGCATTTCGGCGGGTGCAGCCACGGCGTGCATGCTGTACACGCGCGATTCCGACTGGGTCATGCGCTATTACGAAGAGGCGTTGCGCCACAACACAAAAAATGCCTATTGGGGCAATCTGCTGCGCGGCGAATCGGTGTTTCCGCACTATCGGATCTACCGTAAAGCGCTGCTCGATATCTACGGCGACAAGTTCGCAACCCTCGCACAGGCGCCCGAGATCCGCATTGGCGTGTCGCATCTGCCGCGCTGGCTCGGTGCCCGCAGCGCGGTCGCGGCGGGCCTGATCGCGTACAACATCGAAAAATACGTTCGCAAGACGTTGCATCCCACGCTCGGCCAGACGCTCGGCTTCCATCCGGAATTCGTACGGGCGCAGGATTGCGCGACGGTCGAAGATCTCGCAGACCTGATCCTGCAGTCGTCCTCGACGCCGCCGTTCACACCGGTCTTGCGGCGCAACGGCCGGCCGGTGCTCGATGGTGGGATGGTCGACAACGTGCCGGTCGGCGCGCTCGATGAAACGCCCGGCAACGTGCTAGTGATGGTCACGCGTCTATATCCGCGGCCGCAGACGTTCGTCGTGCCGCATGGCGCGCAGCAACGGCTGTATGTGCAGCCGTCACGCAAGGTGCCGATTTCGAGCTGGGACTACACGAGTCCGTGGCAGATGCAGCACGCGTATAGCCTTGGCCGCGCGGATGGCGAGCAGTTCCTGACGCGGGTGCCGCAATTGCTCGAACTGGCGACGCACGACTGACGGCGCAGGCGCACTGTGCGTGGCGCCTACGCCTTGACTCACCATTGAAAGAGAGCCTGAACCGGGTCAACTCCGGGCGCGGTTAGCGCCGACGTCCACCCTGCAACGCTTCCGGATTCGCCACGCTCGACGTATCGCCAGCGTCGAACGCCAGAATATTCTTGAACGCTGCGGTGAAATACAGCTCGTAGCTCTCACGCTCCACGTAACCGATGTGCGGTGTACAGATCACGTTTTCCATGCGCAGCAGGCTGTAGCCCTGCAAAATCGGCTCGCTTTCGTAGACGTCGATCGCGACCATCCCCGGCCGGTTGCGCGCCAGCGCATTCACCAGTGCGTTTTCTTCCAGTAGTTCGGCCCGGCTGGTATTCACGAGCAGCGCGGTGGGTTTCATCCGCAGCAGGTCTTCCTGCTTGACGATCCCGCGCGTGTCGTCGTGCAGGCGCAGGTGCAAGGACAGCACGTCGCTCTGCTCGAACAGGGCTTCGCGGCTCTCGGCCACGCCGTAGCCATCCGCGCGTGCGGCTTCCAGCGTAGGACCTCGTCCCCACACCAGCACGTTCATGCCAAACGCCTTGCCATACCCCGCCACGAGGCGGCCGATCTTGCCGTAGCCCCAGATCCCGAGCGTCTGACCGCGCAACACCTGGCCCAGGCCGAAGTTCGGCGGCAGCGCCGAGGTCTTCAATCCGGACTGCTGCCAGGCCCCTTGCTTAAGGTTTGCTACGTATTGCGGGATGCGCCGCTGCGCAGCCATGATGAGTGACCAGGTCAGCTCGGCCGGCGCGACCGGTGAGCCACTGCCTTCCAGCACGGCGATGCCGCGTTCGGTACAGGCGGCGAGGTCAATGTGGCTCGAGACCTTGCCGGTCTGGCTGATCATGCGCAAATGCGGGAGTTTATCGAGTAGTTGGGAGCTGATGCGGGTGCGTTCGCGGATGAGCACCAGCGCATCGACCTCCGACAGGCGGCTGGCCAGTTGGCCGAGGCCGCGCACGGTGTTGTTGAACACCTTGACGTCCTGGTCGGCGAGCAGCTGAAAACAGTCGAGCTTGCGGACGGCGTCCTGGTAATCGTCGAGGATGGCAATCTTCATAGTATGGGTGTTTTTGCGGCGCACCACAAAGGTGCAGAACGGAGTGTTAAGCTTGCTGTCCCAACATGTGAGGTAGATCACACGCTGGTTTGGATGGATGCCTTATTGTAGAAAAGTACCGCACAGACGGCATGACTACGCAAAAGGCAAGAGTTGAGAACGTTTTTAACAGTTTGTTGCCATCCGATGCAAGCCGCTTTACAGACGGTTGCAGAGGGCCGCTGATGGAGGGCGTTGGGCAACAGGCTCATGGCCCATCACGACCTGCACAATCGTGCGGCAGACAAGCCTGACGCGACTGGATTGACGCCTCTCGCAGCAGCGTCGTAGGGCTCGTACCGTTTTTCTTTTTGCTTACAAACGAAACGGAGACAGCTCGATGAATCATCCCGCTTTTGCAGGACTTCCCGCCATTGAGGCGCCTGTCTGGGTCAAAAATCGCAAGCTGATCGACTGGGTTGGACGCGTCGCCGCGTTGACCAGGCCCGATCAGATCGTCTGGTGCGATGGCTCGGAGGAAGAATACGACCGGCTTTGCGCCCAGATGGTCGAGGCCGGCACGCTCAGAAAACTCAATCCGTCCAAACGTCCGAACTCTTATCTTGCGTGGTCCGATCCGTCGGATGTTGCGCGCGTCGAAGACCGCACTTTTATCTGCTCGCAGCGTCGCGAAGACGCGGGCCCCACCAATAACTGGATTGCGCCGGCGGAGATGCGCACCACGCTCGACGGCCTCTTCGACGGCGCCATGCGGGGCCGTACGATGTACGTCGTGCCGTTCTCGATGGGCCCGCTCGGCTCGCCGATCGCACATATCGGCGTCGAATTGAGCGACAGCCCGTACGTGGTCACCAACATGCGCATCATGACGCGCATGGGCCGCAAGGTGTACGACGTGCTCGGCAGCGACGGCGATTTCGTGCCGTGCGTACATTCGGTCGGTGCACCGCTTGGCGAAGGCGCGCAAGACGTGGCATGGCCGTGCAACGACACCAAATACATCGTCCATTTCCCCGAACAGCGCGAAATCTGGAGCTACGGCTCGGGCTATGGCGGCAACGCGCTGCTTGGCAAGAAGTGCTTCGCGCTGCGGATCGCTTCCACCATGGGCCGCGCCGAAGGATGGCTCGCGGAGCATATGCTGATTCTCGGCGTCACCTCGCCGGAAGGGCGCAAGCATCACGTGGCGGCGGCTTTTCCGTCGGCGTGCGGCAAGACCAACTTCGCCATGCTGATTCCGCCGGCGGGCCTGAACGGCTGGAAGATATCGACGATCGGCGACGACATCGCGTGGATCAAACCGGGCCAGGACGGGCGTCTGTACGCGATCAATCCGGAGGCGGGCTACTTTGGCGTGGCTCCTGGCACCAGCGAGAAGACCAACTTCAACGCCATGGCGACGCTGAAGGAGAACGTCATCTTCACCAACGTCGCCCTGACCGACGACGGCGATGTCTGGTGGGAAGGCATGACGGACGAGGCGCCTGCCCATCTGATCGACTGGCAGGGCAAGGACTGGACGCCCGCCATCGGCAAGGAAACCGGCCGCAAGGCTGCCCATCCGAATGCGCGTTTCACCGCGCCGGCTTCGCAATGTCCGTCGATCGACGCCGATTGGGAAAATCCGGCGGGTGTGCCGCTTGACGCGTTCATCTTTGGCGGCCGTCGTTCGACCACCGTGCCGCTCGTCACCGAAGCGCGCGACTGGGTCGAAGGGGTCTATATGGCTGCGACCATGGGCTCGGAGACGACGGCCGCGGCGGCCGGCCAGCAAGGCGTCGTGCGGCGCGACCCATTCGCCATGCTGCCGTTCTGCGGCTACAACATGAGCGACTACTTCGCCCACTGGCTGAAGACCGGCGAGCGCCTCGAGCGATTGAACGCGAAGCTACCGAAAATCTTCTGCGTGAACTGGTTCCGCAAGGGTGCGGACGGCAAGTTCGTCTGGCCGGGTTTCGGTGAAAACATGCGCGTGCTGAGCTGGATGGTGGGCCGCATCGAAGGCACGGCCCGGGGTGAAGAACACGCGTTCGGCATTTCACCGAACTACGAGGATCTCGACTGGAGCGGCCTCGATTTCACCCAGGCCCAGTTCGAAACGGTGATCTCGGTCGACGACGCGGCGTGGGGCGCCGAGCTCGCTTTACACGCGGAACTATTCGACACCTTGCAGCAAAACCTTCCGTCGGCGCTTCGCGATGCCAAAACAACCCTTGAGGGACGACTGACCGCTTAATCACGTGAGTGGTCACTTCGTTAAAAGACCGCCTTCGGGCGGTTTTTTACTTTTCCGCACCTTGCTGAGGTTTTTGAGGGGCGCATCCGGCCCGCTAGCAATATTGCTCTCTGTTCTAGGAATAAACCCTATGTTAGGTGCGATGCAGCATATTGTTTCTTAAAAAGGAACAATCGATGATTGTGCACAGCACTTAGGGGCTCGATGATACGAAATCTAATGAAAAATAAGCCTTCTTGAGCAACTTCTGCACGATTTCGCGAGTCGTAAGAGAATTCCCAGTTCGCTTTACTGGCCGAATCGGTTTGTCAGGAAGCAGCAACACGGCAGGAGTTGTCTTATGGATCATTTGCAGTCGATGCGAGTTTTCGTCCGCGTGGCGGATCTCGGCAGTTTTGCCCGCGCGGCCAGCGCAATGGATATTTCAAACGCAGTAGCGACCCGCCATGTGGCCGATCTCGAAGGCCGTCTCGGTACCCGCCTGCTCAACCGCACCACCCGCAGTCTTTCGCTGACTGAGTCGGGTCAGGTCTATCTGGAACGCGCCCGCCAGATTCTCGACGAACTGGAAGATGTCGAGCAGATGGTGGTGGCGCGCAATCACGAGCCCGTCGGCACCTTGCGCATCGTCGCGCCGGTGGTGTTCGGGCTACACAACCTCGCGCCGGTGCTGCAGACCTACGCCGAGCGCTATCCGAAAGTCATCCCCGATGTCACGCTGGTTGACCGTCAGGTCGATCTGGTCGAAGAAGGTTTCGATGTTGGCGTCGTCATCGCACGCCAGATGCGCAGCGCAAGCATCGTGACGCGGCGCCTCACCACGGGCTGTATGACGGTCTGCGCCACGCCCGCGTATCTGGAGAAGCACGGTACGCCGACGCGTCCTGAGCAACTGCTGGAGCATCCGTGCCTGTCTCTGCCGTCCGAATACTGGGGCGACGAACGGGTCTTCACCGGCCCGGACGGCGAAGTGCGGGTTCGGCCCACCAATGTGATCGTCGCGAACAACACGGAGATGCTGCGTCAGTTTTCGTTGCTCGGAATGGGCATTGCGATCCTGCCGAGCTATCTCATTGGTCGCGACATGACGCGCGGCCGTCTGGTGCGTCTGCTTGGCGACTACCGTTTGCCGCAGGTCGAGATCAACATTGCCTACCCGAGCCGCCGCCACCTGCCGGCCAAGGTGCGCACGTTCATCGACCATCTGGTCGAGCATTTCAGCCAGACGCCGAATAGCCTGCTGGGTGAGCAATGGATCAAGGACGGCCAGGTGCGACCCGCATCCGCGCCGGGGCGCGCTTCGTCGGAAATCGCACCGCCCGAAGCGTTCGACGGCGCTGAACCGCTGTCGCGGTTGCTGGATAGCGAACTGTCGCCGAAACTGCCTGCCAAGGCGCCGTCATCACGGACGCGGCCGGCTGCGCTATCGCCGCTTTGATGAGGTAGCGGTGATAACGTGACGCGGTGGTTGCGCGGCACGCTAGACGCGCTGTTCATGCAAAAAGGCGCTGCCAATGCAAATGGCAGCGCCTTTTGTTTTGGTGCGGCAAACGTGCGGCGCTGTCAGCTTTTACCTGATAACGCTGCCGGCAATAAAAAAGGCATAGTCCGCTGACGCGGCTATGCCTTTTTTCTTTCACCGTGGCGGTCACTGTAGCGACCGCCACCGCACACTTACGAGCCAGTCTTGCGCACCGCCGTCTTCTTCGCGGGTGCTTTCTTGGCCGCTGCCGTTTTTGCGGCGGGCGCCTTCTTCGCGGCGACTTTTTTGGCCGCTACTTTCTTTGCCGGCACGGCCTTCGTCACTACGCTGACCTCGTCGTCATCCGTTTCCGGCGCGGTTTTGGCTGCAGCCTTGGCCGCCGCTGTCTTGGCGGCGGTTTTCGCCGACGGCTCTTTCTTCTCGAACTCGAAGCCGATCTTGCCGTCGCTCTGCTTGACGAGGAATGCCTTGAAGTTGCGGCCGGTGCGTGACGACTTGAAGTTCGTCAGCAGATCGGTGCGTCCTTCTTCGAGCAGCTTGCCCATCTGCTCGCGCGTGATTTCCTGCTGGAGAATCACCTTGCCCGAACGGAAGTCGCAGGTCTTCGGATTGGCGACCGAGTTCTCGCAGACGTAGCTCATGCCGTGTTCGTACACGTGAGCCTTGCACTTCGGGCATGCGCCCACCGGCTGCTGTTCGGAGAAATCGGGCACTTCGCCGTCTTCGCCACCCGAATCCTGACCGAAGTCGAATTCGAGCTTGTAGTTCTTGATCTCGTCGTCGAGCGACAACTTCAGGATCGCCGAGAACGGCCGGCCCATCTTGCTACGGAAGCCCGACAGCGGTCCGATGGTCTTGTTTTGCAGCAGTTCTTCGACTTCCGGAATTTCGAACTGGCGGCCGCCCGGGATCTTCGAGATCGAGAATTCGCACTTCGAACACGCGAATCGCCGGTAGTTTTCCTTCACCTGACCACCGCAATTCGGACAAGGCGTTTCGAGGGTGGAGTAGTCGCCCGGGATGGTGTCCGAGTCGTATTCCTTCGCGCGCTTGACGATGGTTTGCGTCATGCGGGCAATTTCCTGCATGAACGCATCGCGGGGCAAGTTGCCGCGCTCCATCTGCGAGAGCTTGTATTCCCATTCGCCGGTTAGCTCGGGCGCGGTCAGCTCCTTGACGCCGAGGCCGCGCAGCAGGGTCATCAGCTGGAAGGCCTTGGCGGTCGGAATCAGATCGCGGCCTTCGCGGATCAAATACTTTTCGCCGAGCAGACCTTCGATAATCGCGGCGCGCGTCGCCGGCGTGCCAAGACCCTTGGCGGCCATTGCTTCGCGCAGCTCGTCGTCTTCGACGAGTTTGCCCGCGCCTTCCATGGCCGACAGCAGGGTCGCTTCGTTGTAACGCGCCGGCGGCTTGGTGACGAGTTGCTGGGCGGCGATCTTGTCGGTCTTGACCTTCTCGTCCTTCTGCACCGGCACGAGGTTGGCGTCTTCACCGCTGATTTCGCGGCCGTAGATCTGCAGCCAGCCCGGTTCGACCAGCACCTTGCCTTCGGTCTTGAAGTGATGGCCGACCACTTCTGTGATCCGCGTGGTCACCCGGTATTCGGCAGCGGGGAAGAACACCGCCAGGAAGCGCTTCACGACCAGGTCGTAGAGCTTCTGTTCCGGCTCGGACAGATTCTTCGGCGCCTGCAGCGTGGGGATGATTGCGAAGTGATCGCTGATCTTCGAGTTGTCGAAGATGCGCTTGTTCGGCTTCACCCAGCCCTTGTCGAGCACCTGCTTGGCGAACGGCAGGTAGTTGTTGCTCTCCTTGAGCATGCCAAGCGTCTGCTTGACGGTGTCCATATAGTCTTCGGGCAGCGCGCGGGCGTCGGTACGCGGGTACGTCAGCACCTTGTGCCGTTCGTACAGCGCCTGGGCGAGACCGAGCGTGTTCTTGGCCGAAAAACCGAAGCGGCCGTTGGCCTCACGCTGCAAGCTGGTCAAGTCGAACAGGGCCGGCGACAACTGCGTGGTCGGCTTGGATTCTTCCGTCACCGTGCCGATCTGGCCGCGGCAGGCCGCGACGATCGTTTCGGCGGCGGGCAGCGCCCACAGACGCGAGTCGCGTTTTTCCGGGTCGAACTCGTCGCGCTTGAACTTCGGGTCGAACCAGCGGCCCTCGTAGAATCCGGCGGCGCAGACGAACTCTGCTTTCACTTCCCAGTAGTCGCGCGGCACGAAGCGGCGGATTTTTTCCTCGCGCTCAACCACGATCGACAGCGTGGGTGTCTGCACCCGCCCAACCGTGGTCAGGAAGAAGCCGCCGCCCTTGCTGTTGAAGGCGGTCATGGCGCGCGTGCCGTTAATGCCAACCAGCCAGTCCGCTTCTGAGCGGCAACGTGCTGCATCGGCGAGCGGCTGCATTTCCTCGTCGCTGCGCAGACGGGCGAAGCCGTCGCGAATGGCGGCGGGCGTCATCGATTGCAGCCACAGACGCTGCACCGGCTGTTTGGCCTTCGCGTGCTGCGCGATCAGGCGGAAAATGAGTTCCCCTTCGCGCCCCGCGTCGCATGCGTTGATCAGGCGTTCGACGTCCTTGCGCTTGAGCAGCTTGCTCAGCACTTTCAGGCGCGACTCGCTCTTTGCGATCGGGTTCAGGTCGAAATGCGGGGGGATGACGGGCAGATTGGCGAAACTCCATTTGCCGCGCTTGACTTCGTATTCTTCGGGCGCGGCGATTTCCAGCAAGTGGCCGACTGCCGAGGAAAGGACGTAATCGTCACTTTCGTAGTATTCGTCATGCTTGGTAAAACCGCCCAAAGCCCGCGCGATGTCGTTCGCGACGGAAGGCTTTTCGGCGATGATCAGTGCTTTGGACATGACTGGATATGAGTTGGTAGATCCGGGTTTAGACCCTGGGTTTGCGACCCATTAACGACCGCTTTATAGCACACGGCGCCGTCGGGGCGTGTCAAGTGCCATCAAAGCGGGCCATCATAAATGCGTGTCTATATATTGAGCAAGCCTTGGCGGACCTGCTGCAGACCGCCTGAATGCCCATGCCGCAGGCCCGCAGGCCCGCAGGCCCGCTGGCCCGCTGGCCAAAAACTGGCCGTTCAGATGGCCGCGAGCGCCGGCCGCAGTTTCGGGGCGCTGGTCACGCCCGGTAGTGCGGTCAGATCGGCCAGCATCCGGTCGACAATGGCCGTCTGCGGCAACACCGTGCCAAAAAAGCGGGTCGTGATACCGTCTTCGATCAGGATCGTAGGAAAATTTTCTACATCCAGGTCGTCAAAGCGATCCGCGTGGGTTTCAATGTCGATCCACGCGAAACAGATTTCCGGATGCTTGTCCGCCAGCCGGTCGAAGGCATCCTGATACTCGCGGCACGTCCCGCACCACTCCGCACACAGACAAGCCACGAACAGCGTGTCGCGGTCGTTGACGCGCTCGGCGATCCGGTCCTGGTCGGTGTCGAGGTTCAGCGCGGGCATGTGGTGGGTTCCTTGCGTACTTTGTCGGGTGCTTTGGCGCGAATGTAGCATGGCGCGTGGTCCACGGCGATTGACCGTGCTCAGCCGTGGCTCAGGCTCAGCTATGACTGACTCGGGCAAAGCGGCCGCCCGGCAAGACCGTCAGACGGCCCGCCAGTTCGAGTTGCAGCAGCGTGCTTTGTAACGTTGAGTCCTCCATGTCGGTGCGGGCGGCAAGAATTTCAAGCGTCGCAGGGGCATGGCCGAGTGCGGCGAGCAGCTTTTCGGCGTCCGCGCCAAGACCGCCTGCGCCAGCAGCAGAATGGACCGAAGCGACCGTGGATGCGATCCCGGGCGCGGTGCCGGAGGTGGCTCCGGGCGCACGTTGATGCGGTATGTCGCGCCATGGCCGAGGGCCGACCGCAGGGACGGGCAGAGGCACAAACCCCAGCTCGTCGAGAATTTCCTCGGGCGTCTCCACCAGCTTGGCACCCTGCTTGAGCATTCTGTGGCATCCGCGCGACAGCGGCGCGTGGATCGAACCGGGCAGCGCGTAGACGTCCCGGCCCATTTCGTTGGCGAGGCGCGCGGTGATGAGCGAACCGGAGCGCATCGCCGCCTCGACCACGAGCACGCCGCCCACCAGTCCGGCGATCAGGCGATTGCGCTGCGGAAAGTTGGCGGCACGCGCGGGGGTGCCGAGCGGCCATTCCGAGATGATCGTGCCGGCCGCCGCGATCTGCCGTGCGAGCGGCTGATGGGCGGCTGGATAGACGAGATCCGCGCCGGTGCCGATCACCGCGATCGTGCCGCCCCGGCCCGTCAGTGCGCCACGGTGCGCCGCACCGTCGATCCCGAGCGCGAGTCCCGACACGACCGCGAGCCCCGCCTCCGAGAGCGCACGGCTGAAGCGCTCAGCGTCCTCTACACCCTGCGGCGTGGCGCTGCGGCTACCCACCACGGCGACGGCTTTGGCATGCAGCAGATCGAGCCTGCCTTTTATATATAGCAGCGTGGGCGGGTCGGGCATGGTCAACAGGGCGGGCGGATAGGCCGGATCGTCGAGCGTCACGACTGCATTGCCGTCCAGTTCGCGCCACTCGAGCACGGTTTCCAGATAACGGCTGAAATCGGCGGCGGGCGGGGCATGCACGGCACGCGCGGAGGCCTCGTCGGTCGCGGCGGCGAGCAGCGCGAACGGTTGACCGAGGATGGCCTCCGGCAGGCCGAATGCGTTGAGCATCGCGCGCAACGCGCCGGGCCTGAGTCCCGGGGCCATCGAGAGCCGCAGCCATGCGGCAAGTTCGTTATCGGTTGTAGGCAGGGTGTGCATTGCGTATCAATCCTCGAGCACGGCCAGCGGGCAGGCGGGCGCCATGCTAAAATTTTCATCATCCGAAATAACTGCAGCGCCGCACCCACCCGCGCGGGCTCGTCGTTTGCGCAAACCTGGCGGGTTGAATCGAACCGGTTCGACACCATCATCCTCTGCGTATCGCGACGACCCCACAAGCTGGCCAGATGGCCAGCGTCGCGACTTTCCACCGGTGAGCGGCGCCTGAAAACCAAATCAAGATCATGGCTTTACTGAACATCCTTAACTACCCGGACAAGCGGTTGCACAAGATCGCCAAGCCGGTCGAAGTGGTCGACGACCGCATCCGCAAACTGGTCGCAGACATGGCCGAAACGATGTACGCGGCACCCGGAGTCGGCCTTGCGGCGACCCAGGTGGACGTGCATGAGCGCGTCGTGGTGATCGACGTTTCGGACGCGCACGACGAACTGCACGCGTTCATCAACCCCGAGATCATCTGGTCGAGCGACGAGAAGATCGTCAACGAAGAGGGTTGCCTGTCGGTGCCGGGGATCTACGACAACGTCGAACGTGCCGAGAAAGTGCGCGTGCGCGCGCTCAACGAAAAAGGTGAAACCTTCGAGCTGGATTGCGAAGACCTGCTCGCGGTGTGCATCCAGCACGAGATGGATCACCTGATGGGCCGCGTGTTCGTCGAGTACCTGTCTTCGCTCAAGCAGACGCGCATCAAGAGCAAGATGAAGAAGCTCGCTCACGCCATGTAATGCGCGTCCATTTCGCCTACAGCCCCCGTACATGAGTCATTCGTTGCGCGTCATCTTTGCCGGCACGCCGGAATTCGCCTCGGCGGCGCTGGCCGCTATCCACGAGGCTGGTTTTCCCGTGCCGCTCGTGCTGACGCAGCCCGACCGCCCGGCCGGGCGCGGCATGAAACTGCAGGCCAGTCCGGTGAAGCGCTATGCCGCAGAGCACGGCCTTGCGGTTGCGCAGCCACCGTCGCTGCGTCGTTCGGGCAGGTATCCAGCCGAAGCGACCGCCGCCATCGAACTGCTGCGCGCCACCCCGCACGACGTCATGGTGGTAGCCGCCTACGGCCTGCTATTGCCGCAGGAAGTGCTCGATATCGCGCCGCACGGCTGCATCAACATTCACGCTTCGTTGCTGCCGCGCTGGCGCGGCGCCGCACCCATTCACCGCGCCATCGAAGCGGGCGATACGGAAACCGGCATCACGCTCATGCAAATGGACGTGGGCCTTGATACGGGCGCGATGATCTCCGAAGCGCGCACGCCAATTCACGACGACGACACCACCGCGACGCTGCACGACCGTCTGGCAGACGCGGGCGCGCGGCTGATCGTCGAGGCGCTGGTCGAACTTGAACGCACCGGCAAGCTCGCCGCGACACCCCAGCCGGCAGAAGGCTTCACGTATGCCGAAAAAATCGGCAAGCAGGAAGCCGCGCTCGACTGGCGGCGTTCCGCCACCGTGCTGGCGCGCCAGGTTCGCGCGTTCGACCCGTTCCCAGGCGGCGTCGCCACGCTCGACGGCACCGCGTTGAAAATCTGGTCCGCCATGCCGGTCGAAGCCGCAGGCAAGCCAGAACCGGGCACGATCCTCGAGGTTTTGCCGGAGGGCGTAGTCGTGGCCTGCGGCGAAGGCGCATTACGTCTCACGCAATTGCAGAAGCCGGGCGGCAAGCGCTTGCCGGTACGGGAATTTCTGGCCGGCTCCGCGCTTGCCGCGGGACAACGCTTTACGCTGCCGGAAGCACAGTAACAGCTGTACTGGCGCCTTCCTATAGACCGTTCGGCCGACTCCCGCTGCATGCACGCGGAGCGTTAGAATCGTCCATGCAATAAGTCAGTATCCGGAGAGGATTTGATGTTCGGTATCACCCATTTTGGATTTTTCGTCGTCGCGGTTTTCCTGCTCAACGTCACGCCTGGGCCGGACACGGCCTATATCGTCGGGCGTAGCGTCGCGCAGGGGCGTGGCGCAGGTTTGATGTCGGCGTTGGGCATTTCCGCCGGGTGCTGCGTGCATTCGCTTGCCTGTGCGTTCGGGCTGACCGCGCTGCTGGCCGCGTCGGCGGCGGCATTCACCGTCATCAAGTTCGTGGGCGCGTTGTACCTGATGTATCTCGGCGTGCGTCTGATTTTCTCGAGGCCTGCCGCGACAGAGGCGAAAGGGGCCGCGCGCGCCGGTGAGGCGCCGAAGTCACTACGCCAATTGTTCACGCAGGGCTTCTTGACCAATGTCCTGAACCCGAAGGTCGTGTTGTTCTTCGTGTCCTTTTTCCCGCAATTCGTCACCACCGGCAGCGATCACAAGGCGCTGGCGTTCCTTACCCTTGGGGCTGTGTTCGTTGTCATGAGCATGGTGTGGAATAGTTTTGTCGCGTGGGTTGCGGGCAGCCTCACGCAACGTTTTTCCGGCAAACCCACGGTAAAGCGGTGGCTCGATCGTGGCGTCGGTGGTGCATTCGTTGGGCTCGGCATCAAGCTCGCCACGGCATCGCGCTGATTGAATTTTCCTTGTCCGCCCATATCTAACAATAAGCTTACAGTTGAATTCGCCGCCAGCAGGCGGAAGTGGATATGAACCCGCGTTCGGGGCAAGGAGTGGTGAACATGTTTAACTGGGTCAAAACCGCGATGTTGATGGCCGCCATCACGGCCCTATTCATCGTGATCGGCGGGATGATCGGCGGGTCGCGCGGCATGATGATCGCGCTGGTGATCGCGCTCGGGATGAATTTCTTCTCCTACTGGTTTTCGGACAAGATGGTCCTGCGCATGTACAACGCGCAGGAAGTGGACGAAAGCAGTGCGCCGCAGTTCTACCGGATGGTGCGCGAGCTCGCTACACGCGCCAATTTGCCGATGCCGCGCGTCTATCTGATCAACGAAGATGCGCCGAACGCATTCGCCACCGGCCGCGATCCGGAGCACGCGGCTGTCGCCGCGACCACCGGTATCTTGCGGGTGCTGTCCGAGCGTGAGATGCGCGGCGTCATGGCGCACGAGCTTGCGCATGTGAAGCACCGCGACATTCTGATTTCCACCGTTTCCGCCACCATGGCGGGCGCGATCTCAGCGCTGGCGAACTTCGCGATGTTCTTCGGCGGCCGCGACGAAAACGGCCGTCCGGCCAATCCCATCGCAAGCATCGCGGTTGCACTGCTCGCGCCAATCGCGGGTGCGCTAATCCAGATGGCCATTTCGCGCGCACGCGAGTTCGAAGCGGATCGCGGCGGCGCGCAGATTTCCGGCGACCCGCAGGCGCTCGCGTCGGCGCTCGACAAGATCCATCGCTATGCCAGCGGTATTCCGTTTCCCACGGCCGAGGCGCATCCGTCAACCGCGCAGATGATGATCATGAATCCGCTCGCGGGCGGCGGTATCGCGAGTCTCTTTTCCACGCACCCGGCCACGGAAGAGCGTGTCGCGCGCTTGATGGAAATGGCGCGTACGGGGCGTTTCGAGTAATCGTTATTGCGGACGTGCATCGCGGCATTGCTGCGTTGTTCAGAAAAGCGGAGCTCCAGTGGGCTCGCCTTTTTCGTTGGCGTGATGCAATGCTGCTGGTCCGAATCACGGCTCGTCCGGCCGACCCGCCCAGTGCTTGCATTCCCGTGTTGTCGTCCAACCGGTTCTCTATCTGAATCACGCATCCGTCCGCCAAGCCCTGCTTCTCCTGACCCGCCATTCACCCGCCAATCCCACCTTTGCGCCCGCCGCAACACCGCCGCGACACCGCCGCGACACCGCCGCAACACCGCCGCAACACCGCCGCAACACCGCCGCAACACCGCCGCAACACCGCCGCAACACCTCCCCACGGCCCACCCATTCGGCCAAGCTACAATGTCCCCTGTTTGTGCCGCGCGCACCGTGCGGCCTGCTTTTGCCTTTTTCATGACTTCAAAGCCTTCCACGCGTTCCGTTTCGCCTTCGTCGCGTCCGCGCGAGCCACGTCTGTCGACGTCGCATCTCGCGCCCGAATCGCTGGGTTTCACGCTCGACTGCGCGGCTCAGGCGGTAGGTGCGGTGCGGCTTGGGTCGGCTCTGCCCGCGGCGCTGCAATCGGTATTCGTGTCCGCCCCTGAAGGCAGTGCCGCCGTGGCGCGCGGGGCCGTGCAGGACGTCGCGTACCGGACCATGCGCCGTCTGGCCACGGCCGACTGGCTGATCGCGAAGCTAGTGAAAAAGGCGCCGCCGGCGCACGTCGGCAACCTGCTCGCCTGCGCCCTGACCTTGCTCTCGGACGCTGAACAGGACGCGGCGTACGCGCCATTCACCGTCGTCGACCAAGCCGTCAACGCGATCGCCGCACGGCGTGAATTTGCGTTCGCCAAAGGGCTCGTCAACGCGGTGCTGCGCAATTTCCTGCGCGAGCGCGAGGCGCTGCTGAACGAATCGCAGGCTGACGAAGTCGCGCGCTGGAACTACCCGGCCTGGTGGATCGACGCGGTCCGCAAGGCCTGGCCCGACAACTGGCAGGATGTGCTCGCCACCGGCAACACGCAGGGACCGCTGACGCTGCGCGTGAACGCGCGGCGCACCACGGTCGATGCCTATCTGCAGGTGCTGCACGATCACCAGATCGACGCGACCCGCGCCGGCGACGACGCCGTGCGCCTCGCCACGCCGATGCCGGTCGACCGCATCCCCGGCTTCGACGACGGCGTGGTCTCGGTGCAGGACGCCGGCGCCCAGCTCGCCGCGCAGTGGCTCGGCGCGCGTGACGGCATGCGCGTGCTGGACGCTTGCGCAGCACCGGGCGGCAAGACCGGTCATCTGCTGGAGCGGGCCAATCTCGAACTCGTCGCGCTGGAAAGCGACGCGACGCGCGCGCGCCGCATCGGTGAAAATCTGCAACGTCTCGGCCTGGCTGCGGAGGTTCGCATCGGCGACGCTGGCGCGCCCGCGAAGTGGCACGACGACATCGATCAGCCCTTCGACCGCATTCTCGCCGACGTGCCGTGCTCGGCGTCGGGCATCGTGCGGCGTCATCCGGATATCCGCTGGTTGCGGCGTGCCTCCGATATCCCGGCGCTGGTCGCCGAACAGCGGCGGATTCTGGCTGCACTTTGGCCACTCGTGAAGCCAGGCGGCGAGTTGCTCTACGTTACGTGCTCGATCTTTCCCGATGAGGGCGAATTGCAGGCGCAGTGGTTTGGAGACAAGTACCAGGATGCGGTACGATTGGACGCGCCAGGGCAACTGTTGCCCACAGCGGCCCGCGCGCCTGCCGACGCCCCGGAGGGTTCCCGTGCCGGACCCGGCGGCATCGGCTGGAACCTAGACCACGACGGATTTTTCTACGCGCGCTTTCAGAAACGGTGACCATCAAACGCCTCTTTCCGCTTCGGCTCGTGGCCGTGCTCTGGATTGTGCTGGCCTTTTGGCTGAGCGCGCCGGACGCGGCATACGCCGATTCGATCGCGGTGCAGCGCGCATCGCTGCAGTCGGACGGTGGCGGCTGGAGTCTCGACGCGCGGTTTGATTTCGAGCTGAACAGCAACCTCGAAGATGCCGTCAATAAGGGAATTCCGCTCTACTTCACGACCGACTTCGAATTGAGCCGGCCACGCTGGTACTGGTTCGACGAGCAGCCGGTGAGCGTGTCGCAGAGCATCCGCTTATCGTTTCAGCCGCTCACGCGCGAATACCGCGTCTCGACGGGCGGCCTGCAACTCGGTTTCAGCACCTTGAAAGACGCGCTCGCGGTGATCCAGCATGTCACGTCGTGGCACGTCATCGATCGCAATCAGGTGCAGAACGGCGAGACCTATACCGCGTCGGTGCGCATGCAACTCGACATCGCACTGATGCCCAAGCCCTTCCAGATCGACGCGGTGAACAACCGCGACTGGAATCTCTCTTCCGACTGGAAGCGTTTTACTTTCACGGTGACCGAACGTGCTAAATAAAGTACGCGGCACCACCAGCGTCAGCAGCATCGTCGTGCGCGTGCTGGTGTCGACGGTGGCGGTCACGGCCGTCCTGCTGCTGGTGTTGCTCGCTGCGGCGAGCGCTAACACCGAGTTCTTCGACCGTTACTATCAATGGCTGTACGCGGCCAATGTTGCAGTCGCGCTGATCTTCCTGATGGTCGTGACGGCGCTCGTCCTGATCATCATCTACCGGCTGCGCAAGGGCAAATTCGGCACGCGGCTATTGGCGAAACTGGCGTTTTTCATGGCGCTGGTCGGTGTGGTGCCGGGCGGGATCATCTACATCGTGTCGTATCAGTTCGTCTCGCGCAGTATCGAGTCGTGGTTCGACGTGAACGTCGAGACCGCGCTTACCTCGGGGCTGAATCTCGGGCGCGGCATGCTCGACGCATCGCTGTCGGATCTGCAGACCAAAGGCCGGCTCATGGCCGAGCAGCTTGCCAGCGCCGACGCGGCGGGAACGACCCTGACGCTGCTGCGTCTGCGCGATCAGTTCGGCGTGCAGGACGCGACCATCGTCGAACCGGTGCGCAGCATGTCAGGCGCGGCACCTGACATGCACGTCGTGGCGCAGGCCTCGGGCAACTACGTGACGCTCGTCCCCAACGACTTGCCGACGCCTTTGATGATCGATCAGGCGCGTGGCCACGGCTTTGCCGCGATCGAAGGCGAGGTGGACGGCGACCCGAACGCGAATGGCGGCAAGGGCGTGTTGCGGCTGCGGATCGTGCAGCGCATTCCGGATGCGAACGCGTCGTTGCTGCAGCCCACCGAGCGTTTTCTGCAGTTGACGCAACCGGTATCGCCGACGCTCGCCCGCAATGCCGACGCGGTGCAGCGCGCCTACCGCGAGTATCAGGAAAAGGCGCTCGGCCGTACGGGTCTGCGCAAGATGTACATCGGCACGCTGACGCTCGCGCTTTTCCTCGCCACCTTCATTGCGATGATGCTGGCGCTCGCGCTCGGCAACCAGTTGGCGCGGCCGCTGTTCCTGCTGGCGCAAGGGACGAAGGAAGTGACCGAGGGCGACTACACGCCGAAGCGTGAAATCAAGTCGCGCGATGAGCTGGGCTTCCTCACGCAGTCGTTCAATGCGATGACGCGGCAGCTTTCCGAGGCGCGTGCGGCGGTCGAAAACAACCGGATCGCGCTCGAACATTCGAAGGCCTATCTGGAGAGCATTCTTGCCAACCTGACCGCGGGCGTGTTCGTCTTCGACCGGCAGTTCCGCCTCACAACGGCCAACCGCGGCGCTGAGCGGATTTTCCGTCAACCGTTCCAGGCGGCGCTCGGTGCCGCGCTCGACCGGATCACCGTGCTGAGCGATTTCGGCGCGATGGTGCGCAAGGCGTTTGCAGACCGCGAGGCGGCCAGCGGCGACGGTCATGACGATCGCGGCCACTGGCAGCAACAGCTTTCGGTGCAGGTGGCGGGTGAGACCGAACCGCTGACGCTGCTGGTGCGCGGCGCGCGGCTCTTGTCCGCCACGGACCGCGATGCCGAAGACATGCAGACCTCCGGCTACGTGGTGGTGTTCGACGATATCTCCGACGTGATCTCGGCGCAGCGCTCGATCGCCTGGGGCGAAGTGGCGCGGCGTCTCGCGCATGAGATCAAGAATCCGCTTACGCCGATCCAGTTGTCGGCCGAGCGTCTGCAGATGAAGCTGGCCGACAAACTCGCACCGTCCGACGCCGATGTGCTCAAGCGCGGCGCGACGACCATCGTCAATCAGGTGGCGGCGATGAAGCAAATGGTGGACAGCTTCCGCGACTACGCGCGCACGCCGCCGGCTGTGCTGGCCAACCTGCAGTTGAATGAACTGGTGAGCGAAGTCCTGACGCTATATGGCATCGAAGAGGGCAAGAGTGCGATCCACGTGGAGCTCGCCGCGTTGCCGGTGATCCGCGGCGACGCCACGCAATTGCGCCAGGTGATCCACAACCTGCTGCAGAATGCACAGGATGCGGTGGCCGATGCCGGGCATCCACGTGTGCTGCTCGAGACGAGGACAGTAGAATATGGCGATCCCGACGCGGAAGGCAAAGTGCGCGTTGCGGTGCGTCTGACCGTATCGGACAACGGACCGGGCTTCCCGGCACGCATTCTCACGCGTGCATTCGAACCTTACGTGACGACCAAGGCCAAAGGGACAGGCCTCGGTCTTGCGATGGTCAAGAAGATCGTCGACGAACACGGCGCGCGAATCGACATTCGCAACCGTTTGAAAGCGGGCGATGTGATCGAAGGCGCGCAGATTTCGATCCTCTTTCTTCAACTGGCAGACGATGATGTAGCGGCACCTGGGGCAGGGCCGCGAACGGCGCATGGCAATGCGTCGCAGGGAACGACAAAAGCAACAGTGCAGACAAGGGCAGCGTAAATGGCAACCATCCTGGTGGTAGATGATGAAATGGGCATCCGGGAATTGCTCTCGGAGATCCTGAGCGACGAAGGGCATGTCGTGGAGGCGGCGGAGAACGCGCAGGAAGCGCGCGAGTTCCGGCTGCGCCAGGCGCCTGACCTGGTGCTGCTCGACATCTGGATGCCCGACACCGATGGCGTCACGCTGCTCAAGGAATGGGCCGCACAGGGTCAATTGACGATGCCGGTGATCATGATGTCCGGCCACGCGACCATCGACACCGCTGTCGAAGCGACCAAGATCGGCGCGCTCAACTTTCTCGAGAAGCCGATCGCGCTGCAGAAGCTGTTGAAGGCAGTCGAACAGGGTCTCGCGCGCGGCAATCCCTCGCCCGCAGCGTCGGGCACCGCACCGAAGCCGGCGCTGCCGGTGAGTTCGGCGGCGGTGGCGTCGGCGGCTTCGTTGCCCATGCTCTCGAACGACGGCATCGGCAGCGGCGCGCTGGCGGCGCAGACAGCCTCGATCTCGTTTGACATCCCGCTGCGCGACGCACGTGACGCTTTCGAGCGCGCCTACTTCGAATATCACCTCGCGCGCGAAAACGGCAGCATGACGCGCGTGGCGGAAAAGACGGGGCTCGAACGCACTCACCTTTATCGCAAGCTGAAACAGCTCGGCGTCGATCTCGGCAAGAACAAAGGGGAGTGAAGTACGGGCGGCCCCGGACACCTGAAAAAGTGTCCAATCCCGCTCAGCAAAAAATTTCGAGAGAGGGCTTGAGCAGTCGAAAACCCTTTGTTATACTCTCGCTTCTTCGTTGGCCCGGTAGCTCAGTTGGTAGAGCAGCGGATTGAAAATCCGCGTGTCGATGGTTCGATTCCGTCCCAGGCCACCAGGATTCAGCCCCAGGAACTCGCAAGATTCCTGGGGCTTTTCCTTTTCTGACGGGTATCCAGAGGTGTGCGCTTGCCTGTCGACGCACGTGCCATGTCGTGCGGCGCGGCACGCGGCGGCATTTGGCATCGCATGATAAAATCGCGCCAGTTCAAGGACTTGCCGCGTTCGCCAGACAAGTCCTTTTGCGTTTTTAGGGGTAGCTGCCGGGCCGGCTTGCCGGTGGCGCTGCACCGCGCAAGAACCCCTGCGTCCGACGATCAGCGGTATAAGCGCCAGCGACTCTGGAGACGGAAGGCGCGGCCTATACTGCTTGAGCCGGCTGTCACGCCGGCACGCGTCGCGCCGCGTTGCTGCATGGCGCACATCGCGCAGCGCGACGTGGCACTCATCATTCACGGAGTTTCACGGTGATCCGCAAAGACGCTAAAAGTAGCGCTCTGGTGCTGTTTTCCGGCGGTCAGGACTCGGCCACGTGCCTCGCCTGGGCGCTCGAACGATACGAAACGGTTGAGACACTCGGCTTCGACTATGGTCAGCGGCACCGGGTCGAACTGGAATGCCGTGAAGGCTTTCGCGACGCCGTCGTGCGGACCTTTCCGGCGTGGGCCGGGCGCCTCGGCGACGATCACATGATCGACCTGTCGGTGCTCGGTTCGATCAGCGAGACCGCGATGACACGCGAGATCCAGATCGAAGCCGCGGCGAGTGGTTTGCCGAACACCTTTGTACCGGGCCGCAACCTGATGTTCATGACGATCGCTGCGGCGATTGCCTATCGGCGCGGTCTGCAGGTGCTGGTGGGCGGCATGTGCGAGACCGACTTCTCGGGCTATCCCGACTGCCGCGACGACACGATGAAGGCGCTGCAGGTGGCGCTCAATCTCGGCATGGATAGCCGCTTCGCACTGGAGACGCCGTTGATGTGGCTCGACAAGGCCGACACATGGCGTCTCGCGCACGAACTGGGCGGCGAGGAGCTGGTCGAGCTGGTGCGGGTCGAGACGCACACGTGCTATGTCGGCGAGCGCGCCGAGTTGCATGCGTGGGGTTTCGGCTGTGGCGAATGCCCGGCGTGCCGCTTGCGCAAGCGCGGCTACGAAGCGTATCTGGCCGGCGAGAAGGTCACGGAAGCACCCGTTTGAATCGTTCCGCTGATCCCCTGGTCAACCCGCCACGGGGCGGCGGCAATCTTAATCAGGCACCTTGCGGTGCCAGGCAGAAAGCAGCATGACGTACGCGGTCAAGGAAATCTTCTACACATTGCAGGGCGAAGGCGCGAACGCCGGCCGTCCGGCGGTGTTTTGCCGGTTCGCCGGCTGCAATCTGTGGTCGGGCCGCGAGGAAGACCGTGCAGAGGCGGTGTGCCGTTTCTGCGATACGGACTTCGTCGGCACGGACGGCGAGAACGGCGGCAAGTACCGCAGCGCCGAAGAACTGGTGGCGATGATTGCCTCGCAGTGGCCGGAAGGTGAGGGCGACCGGTTTGTCGTCTGCACCGGCGGCGAGCCCATGCTGCAGATCGATCAGCCTTTCGTCGACGCACTGCATGCCGCGGGCTTTGAAATCGCCATCGAGACTAACGGTTCGCTGCCGGTGCTCGAGACGATCGACTGGATCTGCGTGAGCCCGAAGGCCGACGCACCGTTGGTCGTCACCAAAGGCAACGAGCTGAAAGTCGTGATTCCACAGGACAACCAGCGCCTGTCGGAGTACGCGGCACTCGACTTCGAATATTTCCTCGTCCAGCCCATGGACGGCCCGTCGCGCGACATCAATACGAAGCTCGCGATCGACTGGTGCAAACGCCATCCGCAATGGCGCCTGTCGATGCAGACCCACAAGTATCTGAACATTCCCTGATTTGCCGTGCTGACGATTACCCGAAAACTCGAATTCGACGCGGGCCACCGCATCCCCGATCACCGCAGCCAGTGCCGTAATCTGCACGGGCATCGCTACGTGCTCGAAATCACGCTGCAAGGCGATCTGGTCGATACGGAAGGCGCGCCGGATCGCGGCATGGTGATGGACTTTGCGGACGTGAAATCGCTCGCGGTAGAACATCTGATCGACCAGTGGGATCACGCGTTTCTCGTCTACGAAGGCGACACGCAGGTGCGCGGCTTTCTCGAGTCGATGCCCGGCCACAAGACGGTCGTGCTCGATCGCATCCCCACTGTGGAAAATCTCGCGGCCGTCGCCTTCGATCTGCTCGCGAATGTCTATGACGCCCACTACGGCGTGAATCTGCGTTTGCATAAGGTGCGCCTCTACGAGACGCCGAATTGCTGGGCCGACGTGGTCCGCGACTGAGCGCCAAGCGTCAGCGTTATTGTCACGGTATGATCGTTTCGATAACCACTCGGAGCGAGACATGCCGGTAGTCACCGCACTGCAAAGCGGGCTAGAGGCCCGCGGCGCCCGCCTCTTCTCCCGTGCTTCAGGCAACGTTGTGCGTTGCCGCGGAGTCCGGCGATGAGCACTTTCACGAATCCCCTCAAACAACGTCTCACGGAAGCTGAACCGCTCTTCGGACTGTGGCTCTCGCTCGGCAGCGACAGCGCTGCCGAGGCGCTTGCACACGCCGGTTTCGACTGGTTGCTGATCGACATGGAGCACGCGCCCATCGACAGCGCCGACGTCACGAGTCAGCTGCGCGCCATTGCTGCGGCGCACCTGCCAAGCGAACCGGTGGTGCGCGTGCCGGCCAGCGAAGGCTGGCTCGTCAAGCGCGTGCTCGACGCGGGCGCGCGTACGCTGATGTTCCCCAACATCGAATCGGCGGAAGAGGCGGCCCATGCCGTGCGTCTGACGCAATACCCGACGCCTGATGCGCTCGACGGCCTGCGTGGCGTCGCGGGTGCCGTGCGTGCCGGCTCGTACGGCATGCGGCGCGACTACGTGCAGACCGCGAACGCGCAGATCGCGACCATCGTGCAGATCGAGTCGGCACGCGCCGTGCACGAAGTGGAGAAAATCGCGGCGACGGCGGGCGTCGATTGTCTGTTTATCGGACCCGCGGACCTCGCGGCAAGTCTCGGTCATCTGGGCGACTCGAAGCATCCTGAGGTACAGTCGGCGATCAGCCATGTGGTCGCGGCGGCGAACAAGGCGGGCATCGCAACGGGCATTTTTGCCATGGATGCCGCTGGCGCGCGACAGTATCGCGACGCCGGTTTTCGGTTTATCGCGCTGGCTGCGGATGTCATGTGGCTGGTGCGCGCAACGCGTCAGGCGTTGCAGGAGGTGCGGTCATGAAGGGTATTTCGCAGTTCGTCGTACGCGTTGCGTTCGGTGTCGCCACATGTGCCGCGCTGGCGGCATCCGCCGCGGGCTACGCGCAGAATACCCCGTCCAAGGCGGACGACCCGGAAACGCAAACTGCCGTCGCCGACTACAACGCCGGCAACCTGAGTTCCGCGCTCACCGAGTTTCACAAGGCAGCCGAGCGCGGCAACCGCCTCGCTGAATTCAACTACGCGATGATGCTGCTCAACGGCGAAGGCACGACAGCCAACCCCGATGAGGGCAAGAAGTGGCTGCGCAAGGCTGCCGACGCGAACATGTCGCACGCGCAATATGTGTACGGCAAGATGTACGACGATGGCGAGTTCGTTGGGCGCGATCCGGTCGAAGCGCATCGCTGGTTTCTGAAGGCCGCGCAGCAGGGACATGTGCAAGCCGAACTGGCGCTGGCGAACCAGTTTCTGGATGGCCGGGGCACGGCGCGCGACAATCGTCAGGCGTTCATCTGGTACAAGAAGGCCGCAGAAGGCGGCGATATGACGGCGCAATACGTGGCGGGTTCGTTCTATGAGCGCGGCGGCGATGGCGTGGACAAGAATCTCAACGTGGCGCGCGCTTACTATGCGGCCGCCGCGGCGCAGGGCGATCCGGCGGCCAAGCTCAAATTTCAGCAACTGAGCGCGCAATTGCGTGACGAGCACGAGGCCAAGCCACAGTAATACGAACGTCGTGTCCTACATTCGTGAGGCGGTAAACAGGAAAGGGGCGCATTTGCGCCCCTTTCCACATCCTTAGCTTTGCATCAAGCGCTTCTGTCGCCCGACGCTCATGATGAGGCCCGTCGCGATCCCCAGCGTAATCAACGCCGTGCCCCCGTAACTCATGAACGGCAACGGCACGCCGACCACCGGCAGGATCCCGCTTACCATGCCGATATTGACGAATGCATAGGTGAAAAAAGCCATCGTCAGCGAGCCGGCCAATAACCGGCCGAACAGTGTCGCTCCGTTCGCCGCTATGAAGAGCCCGCGCGCGATCAGGGCCATATAAAGCACCAGCAGCACGACTCCGCCCGCGAGTCCGAACTCCTCCGAGAACACCGCAAAAATGAAGTCGGTGTGCTTCTCGGGGATGAATTCCAGGTGAGCCTGCGTGCCCTTCAACCAGCCCTTGCCGAGCGGACCGCCGGAGCCGATCGCAATCACCGCCTGAATGGTGTGGAAGCCCTTGCCGAGTGGATCGGAGGTGGGATCGAGCAAGGTGCAGATACGGTGCTTCTGATAGTCGTGCATCAGCGGCCATTGCACTTCAGGCTGGCAGATCTTGTCCTGAAACACCGCAATGGAGGTGACGGCAATCGCCGCGGCAACCAGCACCGGCACGATCAGCTTGAAACTCAGGCCCGCGAAATAGATGACGAACAGGCCCGCCGCGAACACCAGCACGGCGGTGCCGAGGTCGGGCTGCTTGGCGATCAGACCGACCGGCACGGCGAGGATGATCAGGCCGACCAGATAGTCGTACCAGCGCATCACACCTTCGCGTCGCTGGTAGTACCACGCGAGCATCAGGGGCGTGGCGATCTTCATGATCTCCGACGGCTGGATCACCACGCCGACGTTGATCCAGCGTTTGGCCCCTTTGCGGGTGAGGCCGAACAGCGCTACCGCCACCAGTAACGCGATACCGAAGGTATAAAGCGGGACCGCGAAGCGCATCAACGTGGTGGGTGGGACATTCGCGAGCCCCCACATCAGCACGAAAGTCAAAATGATGTTGCGCAGCTGATCTTCCACCTTGCCCGGCATGTCGAGCGTGGCGCTGTACAGCGTGACGATGCCGACGCACATCAGCAGGAATACCGCGAGTGCGAGCGGGCGGTCAAAGCCGATGAACATCTTCTTGATGCGGTCGAGCCAGGCGCGCTTGTCGAATTGCATGCCTCTCTCCTTACTCGTCGATGCCGCCGGAGACCGGCTGGCGGGGTGACGTGGGCTGAATGCTATCGTCGCGCGACGGCGCGGCGGCGGTGGGTGTCAGATCGCTTGCCGGACGCGGATGGTGTGGACCGGATTTGCGTGGCACGAGCGTTCTGGTGGGCGCCGAGGCCGGATCTGTCAGCATCGCGGTGGCGACGACCGGCGCCGGGGCTTCTTTCGCCGCCGCAGCGGCTTGATTCTTAGTTTGGATTGCCGTGGCCGTGTTCCCTTGCGCGGTTCCCTTGGGGGGCGGCGTTGTGACCATGGGGCCCGGCGGCTCGGCAGGCGCCGCCGCTGAGGCCGCCGGTGCCGAAGCCGGTGCCGAAGCCGCAGAGGGTGCCGACGCTCCAGCCACATTCGATGCGGCGCCAGGCATCGGCAAGGCCGTGAAGCCCGCGGCGACCGAAGCCGGCTGCGCGATTTCCACCGCAGTCGGCGCCGAGGCGGCCACCGGCGCGGAAGCCTCCTCGGTTGCCGATGCCGCCGCCGCGATCGCCGCTGCTTGCGCGCCCGGCTTTTGGCGGTCGACCAGATAGTAGTCGAGCACGTGGCGCGCGATCGGACCGGCCGCCTCTGCACCCCAGCCGCCGTTTTCGACGATCAACGCGAGGGCGATCTTCGGGTTGTCTGCCGGGGCGAAGGCGATGAAGAGCGCGTGATCGCGCAGGTTTTCCGGGATCGCATGGCCCTTGTAGTTCGCGCCCTGCAACGAATACACCTGCGCCGTACCGGTCTTGCCGGCCGCCTGATACGGCGCGCCGATAAACAGCTTCGACGCCGTGCCGTTGGTAATCACGCCGACCATCGCCCGCTTGACGATGTCGATATCCGTCTGCGGGACGTCGATGCGGCCGTCGTCCTTCGGCACGGTGAGGCGCGTGTCCTTGGTGATCGGATTTTCGACTTCCTTCACGAGGTGAGGCTTCAGCACGACGCCGTTATTGGCGAGCGTGGCGACTGCGTGCGCAAGCTGCAGGATGGTGAACGAGTTGTAGCCCTGGCCGATGCCCAGACTGATCGTCTCGCCTTCGTACCAGCGCTGCTGTTCGGGCTTGCGATACGCTTTGCGTTTCCATTCCGTGGAAGGAAGAATGCCCTTGGCTTCGCCGGCAATGTCGATGCCGGTGATCTGGCCGAAGCCCCACGGCTTCATGAAGTTGGCGATCGCGTTGACGCCGAGGTCGTGCGCCAGCATGTAGAAATACGTGTCGTTCGACACCACGATGGCGCGGTTCAGGTCGATCCAGCCCTGGCCCGAGCGCACGTCGTTGCGGAACGTGTGATTGCCGAACGTGTAGTAGCCCGGATCCTGGAAACCCCAGCTCGGTGTGCGCTTGTGCAGCGTCAGCGCGGCCAGCGCCATGAATGGCTTGTAGGTCGAACCCGGCGGGTAAGTGCCGTGCAGCGGCCGGTTCAGAAGCGGGTGGTCCGGTGAGTTGTTCAGATCGTCCCAGGTCTGTTGGTCGATGCCATCCACGAACGAATTCGGATCGAAGCTCGGCGCGGATACGAACGCGAGCACGTCGCCGGTTGACGGTTCGATCGCCACGAGCGCGCCGCGCTTGCCCGCAAACGCCTGCTCGGCGACCTGCTGCAGGCCGATATCGAGCGACAGCACGAGGTTGTTGCCAGGTGTTGCCTGGGTGCGCGACAAGGTGCGCACCGGCCGGCCGCCAGCCGTCACCTCGACTTCCTCGAAGCCGGTCTGGCCGTGCAGTTCGGTTTCGTAGCTCTGCTCCACACCAATCTTGCCGATGTAGTCGGTGCCCTTGTAGTTGTTCGCGTCGAGGCGCGGATCATAGTGATCCGGATCGCTGTCGTTCTGGTCGCTCGCTTCGTCGATACGGTCCTGATCGCGCTGCGAAATCCGCCCGATATATCCGATCACGTGCGCGGCCGTCGGCCCGAGCGGGTACTGACGGAAGAGCCGCGCGCGCACTTCGACGCCCGGAAAGCGGAAGCGCTGCGCGGTGAAGCGCGCCACTTCGTCGTCGGTGAGGCGTGTGCGGATCGGCAGGCTTTCGAAATTCTTCGAATCTTCCTGCAGCTTCTTGAAGCGGCGCCGATCGCGTGCGTCGATGGAAATGACGGTCGAGAGATTGTCGATGACGTTATCGAGCGTGTCGTTGAGCTTGGAAGGCGTGATTTCCAGCGTGTAGGCCGAGTAGTTCTTCGCCAGCACGACGCCGTTACGGTCCGTGATGATGCCGCGATTGGGCACGATCGGCGCTACTGAGATGCGGTTCTCGTCAGCCTGCAGTGAGTATTTGCTGTAGTGCCAGACCTGCAGGAACAGGAAGCGGAATACGATCAGCCCGAAGCAGACGAACACGAACAGGCCCGCCGCCGCGACCCGCAGGCGGAATTTCGTGAGCTGTTGCTGAGTGTCCTTGAATTCGGTCATGCGCTTGGTCAGAAGGCCGCAAAGCGGCCGGAATCGTCGGGTGGCCCGCCGGCCGTGGCCGGGGGGCGGGAGCGGTGCGAGCCGAGCGGGCCGGGGAACCGCACGTTTCGCGTACTGCGCGGGTTCAGGGAGGGGCTCGGAGCGCGCACTGCGCTAAATCGGGCGAGTGTCGTCGGGATCAGCCGGCCGGCGCTGCGGCATCAGTAGCAGCACACTCGCAATCGGCCACAAGGCGGCTTCGACGAATCCGTCGATCAGATAACCCCAGCCGGGAAACGCCGCGCCCATCAATAGCCGGATGACGAACGGCACGAGTTGCGCGAGCACGAACAACGGCATCACCGCGAAGGTCTGCACGCCCATGGGCATCCACAGGACGCGCCGGTGGATCGTGATCGCGCCGTACGACAACAGCGTATAGGCCAGCGCGTGCTCGCCCAGCAGGCTGGCGTTGTGCACATCCATCAGGATGCCCAGCATGAAGGCGATGCCCATGCCGACCTTGCGCGGCTGGTGCACGTTCCAGAACAGCAACACCAGCGCGACGAAGTCAGGCACGCCGTTCAGACGCCCCCACGGCATCAGGTTCAGCAGGAATGCTGTAGCGAGGCTGAATGCAATGAAGTAGGGGTTAACCGGTTGCAGGATGTACTGAGGGCGATTCATTCGTCGATCCCCCCCGTGGCAGGTTGCCTTGCGGCGCCTGCGCCCGCCGCAGCCGATGCTGACTTTCCTGCGGCCGCTCTTGTAGCGGCTTTCTTTTCAGCGGCCTGCTTCTTCTCGGCGCTCTTCTTTTCCGCTGCCGTCGAAGCGGGATTCGCCGCCGAGGCCGGCTTGGCCGTCGCCGCGACCGCAGCGGACGCTGGCGTCGCCGCTTTCGCGCCCTTGTCAGCCGTCTTTTCGGCGGGTTTCGCGCCCTTCTTCGCCTTGGCTTCTTTCGCCGAGCTGGCGGCATCCGGTTCGTCTGCCGGACGCGGCTGCACCGTGTTCTGATAGTGCAGCACCAGCAACTGGCGTGCGCCACGCACCGGCGCAACCGGCAAACAGACCACGCGTGCGAATGCGGTGTCGGCCTGCTTGTCGACCCGCACCACCTTGGCGACCGGCAGTCCCGGCGGATACGTGCCGTCGAGGCCGCTGGTCACCAGTTCGTCGCCGGTCTGCAAGTCTGCGCTGATCGGCACGAAACGCAGGTCGAGGGTATCGCCTTTCGGCGTGCCGTAAATCACGCTTCGCAAACCCGTCCGTACCACCTGCACCGGCACCGCCTGGTCTTTGTCGGTCAGCAGCGTGACTTCAGCCTGCATCGGGAACACCCGCGTTACCTGACCAATCACGCCGTCTTCATTGACGACCGGTGAGCCGTTCTGGATGCCTTGCTGCGCACCGCGTCCAATAATGACTTTCTGCGTGAACGGGTCACGTGTGTCGTACTGGATTTCCGTGGGGATCGATTGCGTGGTCATGCGCTGCGACAGTTGTAGCAGCGAGCGCAGATGTTCGTTCTCGGCACCGAGTTCGGCCGCCGTGTTGGCCTGCAGCGAGAGTTGCAGATCCTTCTTGCGCAGCGTGTCATTCTCGCCGCGCAGCGTGGCGCTGGTCACGGCCAGATCCGCCGCGCCCATGAAGATGTCGCGCGGCACCAGTGCCGCGCGCTGCAACGGATACAGACCCGCTCCCAGCACGCCGCGGACGATCTCGAGCGTTTTGAAGCGCGCATCCGAGATCAGCAGGGCGAGCGCCACCAGCACGAAGAAAATCAGCCGTGCGAGGGCGGAGGGGCCTTGCTTGAATAGAGGCGGCGGACTGTATTCCATGGTCGGCGCCGGGGGCGTGAGCGGTTGGTATAACTTCGGCGCGAAGCCGCGCGCTCAGCGCGCGGCGGCTGGATGAACCAGCCCAGGACAGCCTTGCCCGAAGGAGGCTTGCCGTCCGATCCGCGCTGCTGACATGGAGATGAGCTCTCGCTTACTCGTACGAGAAGATGCTGCCGAGCTTGTCCATGCGCTCGAGCGCCATGCCCGAGCCGCGGACGACGCAAGTCAGCGGATCTTCTGCGACGAGTACCGGCAGGCCGGTTTCTTCCGCGAGCAGGCGATCCAGGTCGCGCAGCAGGGCGCCGCCCCCTGTCAACATCATGCCGCGTTCGGCGATGTCGGCGCCGAGTTCCGGCGGCGTCTGTTCGAGGGCGATCTTCACCGACGACACGATCTGGTTCAGCGGATCGGTGAGGGCTTCGAGGATTTCGTTGCTGGAGATCGTGAAGCTGCGCGGAATCCCTTCCGACAGGTTACGGCCCTTCACTTCCATTTCCTTGACTTCCGAGCCCGGGAACGCGGAGCCAATTTCTTTCTTGATCGCTTCAGCGGTCTGTTCGCCGATCAGCATGCCGTAGTTACGGCGGATGTAGTTGACGATGGCTTCGTCGAACTTGTCACCGCCGACACGCACCGAACCCTTGTAGACGATGCCGCCCAGCGAGATCACGCCGACTTCCGTCGTGCCGCCGCCGATGTCGACCACCATCGAGCCGGTGGCTTCCGAAACCGGCAAGCCGGCGCCGATTGCCGCCGCCATGGGTTCTTCGATCAGATAAACCTGCGAGGCGCCTGCACCGTGAGCCGCTTCCTTGATGGCGCGGCGTTCAACCTGGGTTGAACCGCACGGCACGCAGATGATGATGCGCGGCGACGGCGAGAACATACGCGATTCGTGAGCCGTCTTGATGAATTGCTTGATCATCTGCTCGGTGACGGTGAAGTCGGCAATCACGCCGTCCTTCATGGGGCGGATCGCCTCGATGTTGCCCGGCACCTTGCCAAGCATCTGCTTGGCTTCCTTGCCGACTGCCTGGATGGTCTTCTTGCCGTTGGGACCGCCTTCCTGGCGGATGGACACAACGGAGGGCTCGTCGAGAACGATGCCTTTGCCGCGCATGTAGATGAGCGTGTTGGCGGTGCCGAGGTCGATCGCCAGGTCGTTAGAGAAGTAGCTGCGCAAAAAACCGAACATTCAAAATCCTGTCTCGCTTGGGGCCGTGCCTCGCAAAGAATGCGCAGGGCGGCAGCGGAAAAAATAACAGCTTCAACCGGGCGGATGCTGCGCCACAGAGGCTTGAAGCTGCGAGGGAATCTACCGGAGGCCGGAACACAGTCAGGCATCTATCTCTGAATCATTTGTGGCAAATGACCAGAAAGCCCTTGGTAAGTCGGTCCGGGTTTGGGTCGAACGCGTAATGATACCTTATAATTTTGGTTGATTTAAAGGAAACGGATGGCACTTTTTGCCACCGCTGGCCCCTTTTTCGAGGGCCCCCTCCTGTGTCGTAACCCACTGTCACAGCATTGTTTTTTTCCACACTGTGGCAGTCCACCACATTTTCCGGTGACTGCATGGCTCTGACCCTGACCGATGTAAAACGCATCGCGCATCTTGCGCGGCTCGAACTGGCTGACGCCGAAGCTGAGCACACGCTTGCCCAGCTCAACGACTTTTTCGGCCTCGTCGAGCAGATGCAGGCCGTCGACACCAAGGGCATCGAACCGCTCGCCCATCCGATCGAGCAGATCGAGGATGTTGCGCTGCGTCTGCGCGAAGACGCCGTAACGGAAATCGTCCAGCGAGACGAATTCCAGCGTCCCGCACCCGCCGTGCAGGACGGGCTGTATCTGGTGCCGAAGGTCATTGAATAAAAATCATGGGTTTGGCGCGCAGCGTGTGCTGCGCTGCCGCGCTCTTCAGGAAAATCGCAATGCATGAAAAAAGCTTGACCGAACTGCGTGCCGCGCTCGCTGCGAAGCAATGCTCCGCAGTCGAACTGGCGCAGCTCTATCTGAAGCGGATCGACGCAGCCCAAAGCCTGAACGCCTTCGTCCAGGTCGACGCCGATCTCACGCTCGAGCAGGCCAAGGCCGCCGACGCGCTGCTTCACACCGGCCACGCCGGTCCGCTGGTCGGCCTGCCGATCGCCCACAAGGACGTGTTCGTGACGCGCGGCTGGCGCTCCACGGCCGGCTCGAAGATGCTCGCCAATTACGCGAGCCCGTTCGACGCCACGGTGGTCGAGCGTCTGAAGCGCGCCGGCATGGTGTGCGTCGGCAAGACCAATATGGACGAGTTCGCGATGGGCTCGTCCAATGAGAACTCGTACTTCGGTCCGGTGCAGAATCCGTGGGACACGAAGGCCGTGCCGGGCGGTTCGTCAGGCGGCTCGGCCGCAGCCGTGGCCGCGCGGCTCGCGCCCGCCGCGACCGGTACGGACACCGGCGGCTCGATCCGCCAGCCGGCCTCGTTCTCGGGCATTACCGGCATCAAGCCCACCTATGGCCGCGTGTCGCGCTACGGCATGATCGCGTTCGCCTCGTCATTGGATCAGGGCGGCCCGATGGCCCGGAGCGCCGCTGATTGCGCGCTGCTGCTCAACGCCATGCACGGTTTCGACGAGCGCGATTCGACCAGCCTCGTGCGTGACGACGAAGACTACACGCGCCATCTCGGCCAGAGCTGGTCGGCCGACGGCGCAGCCCACGCGGCGGGTAAGCCGCTCGCGGGTCTGCGCATCGGCTTGCCGAAGGAATACTTCGGCGCGGGTCTCGCCGACGACGTGCGCGCCACCATCGACGCCGCGCTGAAGCAATACGAAGCGCTCGGCGCCACGCTGGTCGAAGTCACGCTGCCGAAAACCGAACTGTCAATCCCCGTGTACTACGTGATCGCTCCGGCGGAAGCCTCGTCGAACCTGTCGCGTTTCGACGGCGTGCGCTACGGTCATCGCGCCGCGGAGTACCGCGATCTGCTCGACATGTACAAGAAGTCGCGCGCCGAAGGCTTCGGTCCGGAAGTGAAGCGCCGCATTCTGGTGGGCGCCTACGTGCTGTCGCACGGCTATTACGACGCGTATTACCTGCAGGCACAGAAGATCCGCCGCATCATCGCGAACGACTTCCAGGAAGCGTTCCGGCAGTGCGACGTCATCATGGGGCCGGTCGCGCCGTCGGTGGCGTGGGATCTGGGCGCCAAGGGCGACGACCCGGTACAGATGTATCTGGCCGATATCTACACGCTGTCGGTAAGTCTCGCCGGATTGCCCGGCATGAGCGTGCCGTGCGGCTTCGGCGCAGGCGCGAATTCGCAGCGTCCGGTGGGGCTGCAGATCATCGGCAACTATTTCAACGAAGCTCGCATGCTGCAGGTTGCGGATGCGTTCCAGCGCGCAACCGACTGGCATCGCCAGACACCGGCAGGAGTGTGAACACATGACCAAGCAATGGGAAGTGGTGATCGGTCTCGAGACACACACGCAACTGTCGACCGTCTCGAAGATTTTCTCGGGCGCCGCCACGCAGTTCGGCGCCGAACCTAACACGCAAGCCTGTCCCGTCGACCTGGCGTTGCCGGGTTCGCTGCCGGTGATGAACCGCGGCGCCGTGCAGCGCGCGATCGAATTCGGTCTTGCCATCGGCGCGACCATCGCGCCGCGCAGCATCTTCGCCCGCAAGAATTATTTCTACCCCGATCTGCCGAAGGGTTATCAGATCAGCCAGTACGAAATTCCCGTGGTGCAAGGCGGTACCGTCACGATCCAGGTGCCGGCCAACGAGAAGGCCGGCAAGGAAGCGTACGTCAAGACGATCAACCTGACGCGCGCTCACCTCGAAGAAGATGCGGGCAAATCGCTGCACGAAGATTTTGCGGGCATGACGGGCATCGACCTGAATCGGGCCGGCACGCCGCTGCTCGAAATCGTCACCGAGCCGGAAATGCGCAGCGCCGCTGAAGCCGTGGCGTACGCCAAGACGTTGCATACGCTCGTCACGTGGCTCGGCATCTGCGACGGCAACATGCAGGAAGGTTCGTTCCGCTGTGACGCGAACGTGTCGGTGCGGCCGGTGGGGCAAGCGGAATTCGGCACGCGTGCCGAGATCAAGAACCTGAATTCGTTCCGCTTCCTGGAGGAAGCCATTCAGTACGAAGTGCGCCGCCAGATCGAACTGATCGAAGACGGTGGCACGGTGGTGCAGGAAACGCGTCTCTACGATCCGGACAAGCGTGAAACGCGCTCCATGCGCAGCAAGGAAGACGCGCACGATTACCGCTATTTCCCGGATCCCGATCTGATGCCGCTGGTGATCGAGCGGGCGTGGGTCGAACGGGTGCAGGCCGAAATGCCGGAGCTGCCCGTCGCGATCCAGCAGCGTCTGGTGGACCAGTACGGCCTCACGCCGTACGACGCAGTCGTGCTGACCTCGAGCAAGGCCATGGTGGCGTACTACGAAGCCGTGGTGGCGAAGATCGGCGCCGCCCAGGCGAAGGCGGCGGCGAACTGGATGATGGGCGAAGTGTCGTCGCTATTGAATCGCGAAGGTCTCGACATCGCCGACAGCCCGGTCTCCGCAAGCCAGCTCGCGCTGCTGCTGCAACGCATTGCGGACGGCACGATTTCGAACAAGATCGCGAAGGAAATCTTCGTGGCGATCTGGGACGAAAAGGCCACCGACGAAGCCGCGGCCGATCGCATCATCGAAGCGAAGGGTCTCAAGCAGATTTCCGACACGGGCGAACTGGAAGCGATCATCGACGCGGTGCTCGCAGCGAACCAGAAATCGGTCGAGGAATTCCGCGCCGGCAAGGAAAAGGCGTTCAACGCGCTGATCGGCCAGGCGATGAAGGCGACCAAGGGCAAAGCCAATCCGCAGCAGGTCAACGAACTGCTGAAGCAAAAGCTGTCCTGAACGATGTGATGATGTGTTCGCTGTGCGCGCACGGTTGAGGGCGCGACTTCGATCCCAACGGGCTGTTGCCGCACGCAAGTAGGGCAGCGGCCCGTTTCATTTTGCGGATGCGCCGCTGCTGCAGGTGCGGCGCACACTGGAGCCTGACGATGGCGAAAAAACCGGAGCTCGACGATTTCCGCGTGCCGTATTCCGACGGCAAGAAGATCGAAAAATTTGCGCTCGCCGATTTCGATCCGGGCGCGAAGCCCTTCTCGACCGGTACAAAAGACGGCGACCGCGATCGCCTCGCGGAAATCGGCGCAAAGCTCGATGCCTTGCAGGAGTGCCTGCATGCCCAGAGCCGGCAGCGTGTCCTGCTGGTGTTGCAAGGCATGGACACGAGCGGCAAGGACGGGACGGTACGCGGCGTGTTTCGCGACGTCGATCCGCTCGGCTTGCGCATCGTGCCGTTCAAGGCGCCGACGCCCACCGAGCTTGCGCACGATTTCCTGTGGCGCGTGCATTCACAGGTGCCGGCCGCCGGCGAACTGACTGTCTTCAACCGCAGTCACTATGAAGACGTGCTGGTGCCGGTCGTGCTGGGTCAACTGGAAAAAAGCACCTGCGAGCGGCGTTATCGGCAGATTTGCGATTTCGAAGCGATGCTGGCCGAAAGCGGCACCACAATCGTCAAATGCATGCTGCACATTTCGAAAGACACGCAGCGTGCGCGGCTGCAGGCGCGCATTGACGATCCCACCAAGCACTGGAAGTTCGATGTCTCGGACCTCGAGGCGCGTAAACACTGGGATCAGTATCAGGCCGCGTATCACGATGCACTGGCCGCGACCTCGACACCCTACGCGCCGTGGTACATCATTCCGGCCGACTCGAAGACGCATCGCAACGTGATGGTCGCCGAACTGCTGCTGCGCACGCTCGAAGGTCTAAAGCTCGAATACCCGCCCGCGAAAGAATCGCTCAAGGGCGTGGTAGTCGCATGACGTGCACCGCGGTTTCAGCATGGGACGAAACCGGATCACGAGCCCACGAGACTTGAATCAACAATCGATCAACAACAAAGGAACGACATGTTGCGTGTGATTACCGCCAACCTGAACGGCATCCGCTCTGCGGCCAAGAAGGGCTTTTTCGAATGGTTCGGCGAGCAGAAAGCCGACGTGCTGTGTGTGCAGGAAATCAAATGCTCGCAGGACGACATGACCCCCGAATTTCTCGCGCCCCACAACTTCACGGGCTACTTTCAGCATGCCGTGAAGAAAGGCTACAGCGGCGCGGGAGTGTACACGCGCCACGAGCCGGACGAGGTGGTGATCGGCTTCGGCAGCGAAGAGTTCGATCCGGAAGGGCGTTACGTGGAATTGCGCTTCGGCAAGCTGTCGGTGGTGTCGGTGTATGTGCCGTCGGGTTCGAGCGGCGAAGATCGTCAGCAGGCCAAGTTCCGCTTCATGGACGAGTTCATGCCGCACCTCTCTGAGCTGAGCCAGGAGCGCGAAGTGATCGTGTGCGGCGACGTCAACATCGTCCACAAGGAAATCGACATCAAGAACTGGAAGAGCAACCAGAAGAATTCAGGTTGCCTGCCGGAAGAGCGCGAGTGGTTGACGAAGCTGTTCGACGAAGTGGGTTATGTCGACGTCTTCCGCACGCTCGACCAGCGTCCGGAACAGTACACGTGGTGGAGCAATCGCGGTCAGGCCTATGCCAAGAACGTCGGGTGGCGGATCGATTATCAGATCGCCACGGCGGGCATTGCCAGCAAGGCAAAGCGCACCGAGGTGTTCCGCGACATCAAGTTCAGCGACCATGCGCCGCTGACTGTCGATTACGATCACAAGCTCAAGAAGTAAGCGGGGGTTGCTCACCGCTCAGTCGCCGCGGCCCGGGTCGCGGCGCGGGCGGCCCATGTTGGCGTAGTCGGGCAACGCGTCGACGGTCTTGCCGATGGCTTTCGCGTAGAGTTGCAGCATGTCCGGCAGCCGTTTCATGATGTCCTGACGGCGTGCCGGCGTGTAGGGATGCACATAGATGTAGCCCTGATTGCGGCTGCTGTGCGTCACCGTTGCCAGTTTGTCCCACAGCGTGACGGCGGCGCGCGGATCGTAACCGGCGCGTGAGGCGATATCGCTGCCGATCACGTCGGCTTCGGTTTCGTCGGTGGGTGTGTATTTCATCTCGAGCAGTTGCGAGCCGATGCCAAGCGGCGCGACGCCGAGATCGGCGAGGCCGAATAATTGTGGAATCGCGCCGGACGAACCCAGTTGCGCCGCCTGCTGCTCGCCGAGGCGCTCGCGCGCGTGCTCGCGCAGCGCATGCGCGATCTCGTGACCGAGCAGCATGGCGAGTTCGTTGTCGTTCAGACGCGCGCGGTCGAGAATGCCGCTGTAGATCACGATCTTGCCGCCCGGCAGACAGTACATGCGGATATCCGGCGAGCGGATCACCGCGATTGTCCACTTCCAGTTCTTGGCCCGTTCATTCCACTTCAGCGAATACGGAATCAGCTTGTCGACGATCGCGTGCACGCGGATCACTCGCGCGTCAGTGTTGGGGTAGAGCCGGTCGGCGTGCTGGGCGCCGTAGACGATCTCCTGGAACTCGTCGGCGGCTTGAGCTTCCAGTGCCGGCGACGGAATCAGATTGCGAAACACCGCGTAGCTGCCGAAACGCAATTGCTGGGCGGGCGGCGAATACGGTGGCGGCCGGTCGTCGGCGGCGGTTGGGGCCGAGGTGGGGCTGCTTGCGCTGGCACCCGTCGGGGTACTCGCGGCACTCGCAGCGCTGGCAGCATTTGATGCCGCACCCGATGCACTATCTGGAACCGTGGCGCCCGACGGCGATTTCGCAGCGGGCGCGCTCACCGGCACCGTTGCGCTAGCCTGGGACGCAGAGGTCGACATCGCAGCTGCGTAGCCGCGCAGCGGCGCCGCGAGCATACTGCCCGCACAAAGCAACGCGAGCGCTGCACGCAGCAGATGCCGCACGCGGCGTGCAGGGATCGGGGCAGTCATCATCGTCCGCCAGGCCGCAGATACGCTCACGAGCGTAGCCTCCACGGCGCGATACGCAGCAACAGCAGCATGCCGGGTAGCGCCAGCGCGGTGCAGGCAAGGAAGTAGTCGAACCAGCCGATCTGCGCGACCACATAGCCACTCGCCGCGGACGCCAACGTACGCGGGACCGAGGCCAGACTGGTGAACAGCGCGAACTGGGTGGCGGTGTAACGGGGATCGGTGGTGCTGGCGATGTAGGCGGTAAACGCGGCCATCGTCAGGCCGGTGGCAAAGGTTTCGAGGCCGTAGACGAGCGCCAGCGCGACCGAGCGCGGATCGAGCTGCACCGTCCAGTCAATGCCGAACACGGACAGCAGTTTCGTCACGCCCTGGCTCGTGAACACGGCGAAATCGTAGATTGCGGTGAGCCCAGGCGACGCAGGCCCGAGATGCGCAAGCCATGCGAAGCCGAGCGTCGACACCATCTGCAGGATGCCGAACACCCACAGTCCGCGGCCTATACCGATACGCATCATCCACAGACCGCCGACGATGCCGCCCGCGAGACTCGCCCCAAACGCGGTGGTCTTGGCGATCACGCCAATCTGCGTGCGCGAGTAACCGATATCGAGGAAGAACGAGGTCGACAGGTTGGTCGCCATCGTGTCGCCGAGTTTGTAGAGAAAGATAAAGCTGAGCACGAACAGCGCGCCGCGCCAGCCGTCGCGCAGGATGAACTCGCGGAACGGTTCGACGATCGCTGCGCGCAGGTTTTTCGGCGGCGCGCCGTGCACTTGCGGCTCGCGCACCACGAGCGTCATGATCATGCCCGGCACCATGAAGGCGGCCGTCACCATGAACACGGTGGTCCACGGCAAATGGTCGGACAGGATCAGAGCGAGCGAGCCCGGCACCAGCGCGGCAATCTTGTACGCGTTGACGTGCACCGCGTTACCCAGACCCTGCTCGGTGTCCTTGAGCAACTCGCGCCGGTAGGCGTCAATGGAAATGTCCTGGCTCGCGCCGAAAAGCGCCACCAGCGCCGTGAGCGCTGCGACTGTCCAGATCGAATCGCGCGGCGACACGAAACCCAGGATGGCAATCGCCCCGGCCACGAGGATCTGCGTGACCAGCATCCAGCCGCGCCGGCGGCCTGGGCGCCAGCCCGGCAGGCGCGGCACGTAGCGGTCCATCAGCGGTGCCCAGACGAACTTCCAGGTGTAGGGAAACTGGATCAGCGCAAACAGGCCGATTTCCTTCAGATTGACGCCTTCAGATCGCAACCACGCCTGCACCAGATAGACGAGCGTGAACAGCGGCAATCCCGACGTAAAGCCGAGAAAGACGCAGATCAACATGTGCGTGTTCAGAAACGCACGCCAGCCGGTATGTTCGACGTGAGCGGTAAGTGCGGGCGCCTCGTGCGGCGGGTTCGACATTTGAGTGTGTGGCGTTAGCTTTTCTTGACGCGATAGACCGCAAGACTACCACGCCAGTTCACGCCCCACCGCACCGCCTGGCCGCCGTGCAGGACGACCCGGTCGAGAATCTCGATGCCGACCTCGGGTGCCAGCGCCTCGAAATCCTTGATGGTCAGCACGCGCACGTTCGGCGTGTTGTGCCACTGATACGGCAGCGATTTCGACACCGGCATGCGGCCTTGCAGCACGGATAGGCGGTGGGCCCAGTAGCCGAAATTCGGGAACGAGACGATGCATTCCTTGCCGACCCGCACCGTCTCGCGCAGGATCGCAGCAGTCTGATGGATGGTTTGCAGCGTCTGCGAAAGGATGGCGAAGTCGAAACTCTCGTCTTCGAACAGACGCAGGCCGTCTTCCAGATTCTGCTGGATGACATTGACGCCATTTTTGGTCGCCGCCAGCACCCCGGCATCGTTGATTTCGATGCCGTAACCCGACACTTCGAGTTCCTCGGTCAGCGTGGAAAGCAGCGAGCCGTCGCCGCAGCCCAGATCGAGCACGGTCGCGCGCGGTTCGACCCAGCGGGCGATGGCGCGGAAATCGGGGCGCAGCGCAAGATAATCGAGAGCGCGCTGGTTCATGCGTTCACCTCGGTGGCAATGCGTTCGTAATAGGCGCGCATCAGGTTGTGATAGCGCGCGTCGTCGAGCAGGAAGGCGTCGTGGCCGTGCGGCGCGTCGATTTCCGCGTATGTCACGGTGCGTTTGTGATCGAGCAGCGCCTTCACCAGTTCACGCGAGCGCGCCGGGGCGAAGCGCCAGTCGGTGGAGAAACTGGCGATCAGATATTTCGCCGTGGTGTGCGCGACGGCTTTGGTCAGATCGCCGTCGAACGCCTTGGCCGGATCGAAATAGTCGAGCGCGCGGGTGATCAGCAGATAGGTGTTCGCGTCGAAATAGTCGGCGAACTTGTCGCCCTGATAGCGCAAATACGATTCCACTTCGAATTCGACGTCGAAATTGAAGTTGTACGCATCGACGGCACCTTCCGCGCGGCGCAGCGAGCGGCCGAATTTCTCGGCCATGTCGTCGTCCGACAGATAGGTGATGTGGCCGATCATGCGTGCCACGCGCAAGCCGCGCTTCGGCTTGACGCCATGCGCATAGTAGTTGCCGCCGTGGAAATCGGGATCGGACAGGATCGCCGAGCGCGCGACCTCGTTAAACGCAATGTTCTGCGCGGAGAGCTTCGGCGTGGATGCCACGACGATGCAATGGCCGACGCGCTCCGGATACATCATGCTCCACGCGAGCGCCTGCATGCCGCCGAGGCTGCCGCCCATCACCGCGGCGAAACGCTCGATACCGAACGCGTCGGCGACGCGTGTCTGCGCGTTCACCCAGTCTTCCACGGTGACCACCGGGAAGCTCGCGCCGTACGGCACGCCCGTGGCCGGATCGATGCTCATCGGACCGGTGGAGCCGAAACACGAACCGAGATTGTTCACGCCGATGACGAAGAACCGGTTGGTGTCCAGGGGTTTGCCGGGACCGACCATGTTGTCCCACCAGCCGACGTTCTTCGGGTCATCCGCATAGACGCCCGCGACGTGGTGCGATGCGTTGAGCGCGTGACAGACCAGCACGGCATTGCTGCGCGCAGCGTTGAGCGTGCCGTAGGTCTCGACCATCAGGTCGAAACCGGCCAACGAGCTGCCGTTCTGCATGAGCAGCGGCTCGGAGAAATGCATTTTCTGGGGAGCGACGATACCGATTGAATCCATTCATTCCGCCTTCAACAGGGACGGCTAAATGGTGTCGGCAAGGCACGGAGACAAACAGTGTGCGCGGCTGACGACCTCTTTAGCCGCATTTATAGTGAACCGCCGGATGGAATTCCGGCAGGTTCGCGCGCCCGCAATCGAGTCAGCAAATCGGCGCGTCAGTGACAACAGTCAGGCGGAAAGTATAGCGGAAAATCTGGCGAGGCAGCGGCACTGCAGCGGCGGACGCGACGGGGCCGAGGCCTGCGCTTCGCATCCAACTCCAGCGGACTACTGAAGAATCAGTCGCAACTGCGCGTCGGCATGTTCACCCGGATGGCGCGCGAAGCCGCTGCGCGCATAACGGTGCCAGCGGCCGACGATATAGCTGAGCAGCAGATTGGCGCGTACGGCGGGATCGTAATCGGCCGGTAGCGGCACGGCTGGGGTCTGCGTCGCGGCATCGGCCTGCACGTTGGCATCCATCAGGCCGATTCGCAGACACTGCTTGAGCGAGGCCTCGACCCGTTCGAGTAGCTGATTGACGCGCTCGGTCAGGCGTTCATGCTCGCCTACGAGGGCCTCGCACGTCAGCACGCGCGTCATGCCCGGATTCTTCGCCGAAAAATTGAGCAGCATCAGCGCGATGGTTCGTGCCTGCAGCACGCCATTAGGCTCTTTCGTGGCGATCTGGTTGATGAGCCCGAAGATGGATTGTTCGATGAATTCGATCAGGGCCTCGAACATTTGCGCCTTGCTGGCGAAATGCCGGTATAGCGCGGCTTCCGATACGCCGAGTCGCGCGGCGAGCGCCGCGGTGGTGATCTTTTCGTTTTTCGGCGCCTCCAGCATGGTCGCGAGGGTCTGGAGGATATGCACGCGGCGTTCGCCGGGCTTCAGGCGGGCCGCGCGGGTACTGCCGCTGGCTGGCGGGTCTGCGGTTACGGTTTCGTCATGCCTGTGAATCGGTTGCATGTCTGTCGTCCCTTCAGTCGCACTGAGCGGGTGCCCAATCGGAGTGATTTTAACGAACGGATGCGTTTGTCGACATAGTGCGGACGGCCAGTACCCGGCAAGCGGCCCGGAATGCCGTTCGCACGCAGCGGCTCTGGGAGATGGCCGACGATCCACACGGTCCGAATGCCGAGCCTGCGGTAGTTCTTCAGATGCGAGCGCGTATCTTCGACGAGGATGGCGTCGGCAAGCGGCACATGGGCATCGCGCATGGCACGCCGTAGCATGCCGGCGTGGGGCTTGGCGCGCCAGCCGCGCCGGTCACGCATGTGTTCGATGGCGATCACGCGCTCGAACAGGCGGTCGATACGGAGCTCCGCGAGCACCGCCCGCGCGTATTGCTCAGGGGCGTTGGTCAGCACGATCTTGCGGCCAGGCAGGGCCGCAACCAGCCGGGCCAGGCCGCGTTCGCTGCGCACCATGGAAGGCAGATCGGGGAAGGTGTGGACGACCTTCAGAAAGTCGTGCGGGTCGACCGGATGATGGCGGGTGAGACCGAGCAGTGCCGCGCCGTAACGCTGGGTGTAGCCGACGCGCAGGCGGTTGGCTTCGTCGCGGTCCACCTGCAGGGTGTCGATGATGTACTGCGTCATCGCCCGGTTGATGGCCGGAAAAATCGAATGCGATGCGTGATGCAGCGTGTTGTCGAGATCGAATAGCCAGACCGGACTACCGCCGGCGATGTGCGGCCGGCGGCGTTTAGCGTGTCTGGAGGGCAGTTCATCCAAGGGACGCGCTGCCTGATCGGACATGCTCAATGGGAGCGGATCATCGTGCCGAACGGCTGTTCGGTCAGGATTTCCAGCAGTACCGAGTGTTCGATACGGCCGTCGATGATGTGCACCGAGCGCACGCCGCTCTTCGCCGCGTCGAGCGCGGAGGAGATCTTCGGCAGCATGCCGCCGGAGATGGTGCCGTCGGCGAACAGCGAGTCGATTTCGCGCGCGGACAGGTCGGTGAGCAGATTGCCTTCCTTGTCCATCACGCCGGGGATGTTGGTCATCATCACGAGCTTTTCGGCGTTCAGCACGACCGCCAGCTTGCCCGCGACCAGATCCGCGTTGATGTTGTACGACAGGCCGTCTTCGCCAAAGCCGATTGGCGAGATCACCGGAATGAACGCGTCGTCCTGCAGTGCCTTGACGACCGCCGGGTTGATCGCCTCGACTTCGCCGACCTGCCCGATGTCGACATACTGGCCGGGATTGTCGCGATCCGGCATCAGCATCTTGCGCGCGTGGATCAGGCCGCCGTCCTTGCCGGTGAGGCCTACCGCGTGACCGCCGAAGTGATTGATCAGCGTGACGATGTCCTGCTGCACTTCGCCGCCGAGCACCCATTCGACGACTTCCATCGTCTCTTCGTCGGTAACCCGCATGCCCTGGATGAAGGTGCCCTGTTTGCCGATCTTCTTGAGCGCCTGGTCGATCTGCGGACCACCGCCGTGCACGATGACCGGATTGATACCGACCAGCTTCAGCAGAATGACGTCGCGCGCGAAGCCTTGCTTCAGGCGCTCTTCGGTCATTGCGTTGCCGCCGTATTTGATGACCACGGTCTTGCCGTGATACTGGCGGATATAAGGCAGTGCCTCGGCCAGAATTTCGGCCTTCAGGGTGGGGGCGATCTGCGAGAGGTCAGGAATTTCGGACATGGCGGCAGGGCTCAGGCACGGAACAGTTGAAACACGGCGAATTGTACAGGACTGGCGCGGTGCAACAGGGTTTTCCATATGTGTTCTGGCGACGGGCGTCGCCGGGCTGGCGCACTGCGCAATGGACGTTGCGCGCACGCCACTCGGCAGGCGCTGCCATGGCCATCAGCGGGAGATTTGCGCGCGCTGCGGTGGCTTCGGCGAGACGGGGTCTTCAGGCGGCTTGCCGGACGTGGCATCATTTCCTGACCGGATGTCCGGTCACTCACCCTGGATTGCCATGAATCCGCCCGCTGAACAGGTGCCTGCCAATAGCGCGCGCTGCCCGCGTTGTCGCCGCGTGTTTGACTGTGCGATGCATGGGCAGCCGTTCGACTGCTGGTGCAAATCGATGCCGGCGTTGCCCGTAGACCGGCTGGACCCGGGTGGCCGCTGTCTGTGCCCGGAGTGTCTTGCGGCGGAGATTGCGCGCATGCAGGCGGGGCAGGCCGCCGGAGGCGAGACGGGCTGAGGGCGGAGCGCTAATTTGCGGGCGCCAATGGGCACCGCCGGGCACGGCGCCGCGCCCGCCCTATCCGCGTGGGTTGGCAAGCGCACCCAGGTCGCGCGTCACTTCTTCCAGCACCGGCGTCCAGTCGCCGAAGCGGGGTTGCCGGTACAGCGTCGCGTTGGGATACCACGGGCTGTCGCGTCGTTCCAGCAGCCATGTCCAATGCGGATTGACGTCGAGCAGCACCCACGTGCGTTGCCCGATTGCGCCGCTCAGATGGGCGACCGAGGTACACACCGTAATCACCAGATCGAGCGCGCTGACGAAGGCTGCGGTGTCGTCGAAGCTTTTCAGCTCCGCGGTGTAATCGGTCATGGGCAGCCCGGCCGTTTGCGCGGCGGCGACGTCTGCCGCGGCGCCGGGCTGGAGGGAATAGAACGCCGCGCCGCCAATATTCGCAAAAGCCGATGCAAGGCGCTGCCAGCCCACCGCCCGGAACGGATTACGCTGGTGACCGAGACTGCCGGTCCATGCCAGTCCGACCTTGAGCCGCTTTTCGCCCGCGAAGCGTGCCCGCCAGGACGCGCTGGCTGCGGCATCCGGACGCAGGTAGGGGACGGTGCGGGCAAGGGTGTCGTCGAGCGTGCCGAGCACGAGCGGCACACTCAGCAGCGGGATCTCGTAGTCGAACCGGGGTAGCGCTTCGACACCGCCGCCTGCCGAGTAGTCGTCCACGTGGCTGCCCAGGCTGCGCACCAGCAGCGCCCCCATCTGCGGGAACGAGTTCCATACGACACGGCCGCCTTGCGCATGCACGCGCTCCGCCAGTAGCGGGATGTAGCGGCAGCACTGCAGCAGGTCGCCCATGCCTTGCTCGCCCCACACCAGCAGCGTCTTGCCCGCGAGCGGTTCGCCTTGCCACTGCGGTGCCGGCATGGCCGGCCGGTTGCCGCCCAGTTCCCGCGAGCCCTGCCAGCGCGCTTCGTGAGCCGCCCAGCCTTGCAGATAGTCGCCGCGCACGAGGTGCAGCATTGCCAGGTTCGAGCGCATCGAGGGGTCACCAGGCGCGCGTTCACAGGAGGTCTGCGTGAGTTGGATGGCCTCGTCCCAGCGTTGCGCTTCCTTGAGCGCCAGCGCATAGTTGTTCAGCGCCAGCGGGTTCTCGGGCGCCAGTTCGACGGCACGTGCACCCGCTTCGAGCGCGCGTGGCAAGTCCATGGCAAAGCGGCTCGCCTGGGCAAGATTGGTCCAGGCATTGATGTCGAGCGGAGCGGATTTGAGTTCACCTTCCAGCAACGCGACCTGCTCGGCGACATCGCCGCCAGTGAGCGCGAGCGCCCCGGCCAGGTTGGTACGCAGTTGCGGCAGAAGCGGGTCGAGCGCGAGCGCGTGACGATAGGGCGCGAGCGCATCGCCGTGCCGGTTCGCCAACTGAAGCGCGTAGCCCAGCCGGAAGCTCGCGATGGCTTCGTCGGGCCGCAGTTGCGCAATAATGGCGGCGAATGCGACGGCGTCGTCATGTCGGCGTTGCTCGAGAAGACTGAAAGTGATGTTTTCGGGCGTACCGTGGTCGACAGCTTGCAGGAGCGTCGCCGCCTCAAGCCAGATGGCGCGCGCTTCAGCCAGACCGTTCTGCTGCGCCAGTACCGCACGCTGGAGGAAAGTCAGGAACGCGGGCCACGCAGGGTGGTCGGGGTCGGAAATCATAGGCGGCATGAATCTGTCCGTACGGTGACGCAATTTTTGTCGAGCGAGCGATGGTACCGTCGAACCTCAAGGCAGTGTTTCGGACAACTCCGAACAGGTAAACTGGCGTCATGCATCGTATAACCATTACCGGCCGGGTCAACCTGGGACATCTGTTCTGGCTACGCTGTCTCGCGATCATCGGTCAACTGGCGACCATTGCGGTCGTGCAGACCTTCGTCGGCGTGCACCTGCCGCTGCCCGCCATGTTGCTGGTCATCATCCTCGAAGCCGTTTTCAACGCACTCACCTGGTTGCGTGTCTCGAAGCAGCGGCCCGAATCCAATCTCGAATTGTTCGGTCAGCTATGGGTCGACCTCGGTGCGCTGTCGGCACTGCTGTTTCTCTCCGGCGGGACCACCAATCCGTTCGTCTCGCTCTACCTGCCCTCGCTGGCGATCGCGGCGGCCGTGCTGCCATGGCATCTGATGCTGTGGCTCGCCGCCTTCGCGGTGGCTTGCTATGGCGCACTCGGTTTCGATTCCGTACCGCTGAATCTCGACAATCCCGCCAATCTGTTCGACTACTACCGTGCCGGCATGTGGGTGAATTTCACGGTGAGTGTCGGCCTGATTGCATGGTTCGTCGCGCGCATGTCACGCGCCCTGCGTCAGCGTGACGCAGCGCTGGGCGATGCCCAGCAGCGTCTGCTGCGCGACGAACGCGCGGTGGCCCTCGGCGTGCAGGCCGCAACGGTGGCGCACGAGATTGGCACGCCGCTTTCCACCATTGCGATGCTGTCCGAAGAATTGCGCGATGCCGCCCGCAGCGACGCGGGCCTTGCCCCCTACAGCGCGGATCTCGAATTGCTCGAGCAGCAGATGACGCTATGCACGTCGGCACTGGCGCGATTGCGCTCGCGCGCATCGGCGCCGGGGAGCCGGCAGCCGGTTGGCGAATGGCTCGAGTCGTTCGCGCAACAGTGGCGTCTGCGTCATCCGCACGTCAAGTTCGAGCGGCTGGGTATGCCGCCCGTCGAGGTCGATCTTGACGATACGGTCGCGGTCAGCCAGATTCTGACGATCCTGCTCGACAACGCGGCGCGCGCGAGCCGCGATTACGTGACGCTCGCGGCCACACTCTCGCAGCAGGGCGAGCGCATCGAGTTTGAAATTTGCGACGCCGGGCCCGGCATCCCGGCGTCGTTGCGCGGCTCGCTTGGAGCGATGCCGGTCGACAGTACCCAAGGCGGCCACGGCGTCGGTCTGTATCTGGCGTTTTCGGCGGCGAACCGGCTCGGCGGGTCGATCGAGTTGACCGACGTCAAGGAGACCAGACCGCGCGGCACGCGTGCCGTGCTGCGACTACCGGTGGCGGGTCGACAATCATCCGGCGCGGGCCGTGGAGGCGCCGCGCCATCCAATACGGAGAAACAGGCATGAGCGACATGAATTTTCTGGTGATCGACGACGACGAAGTCTTCTCCGGCATCCTCGCGCGCGGTTTGACGCGGCGCGGCTTTACGGTGTCGGAAGCGCACAACGCCGCGGAGGCGATCAAGCTCGCGAATCAGCAGAAGTTCGGCCAGATCACGGTGGACCTGCACCTGGGCAACGATTCGGGCCTCACGCTGGTGGCGCCGCTGCGCGACCTGCAACCGGACGCGCGCATGCTCGTGCTGACCGGTTATGCGAGCATTGCGACGGCCGTTCAGGCGGTCAAGGACGGCGCCGACAACTATCTGGCCAAGCCGGCTAACGTGGAAACGATTCTGTCGGCACTGCAAAGTGAAGCGAGTGCGCTGCAGGCCGAAGAGGCCATCGAACATCCCACACCGCTTTCGGTGGCGCGGCTCGAATGGGAACATATCCAGCGCGTGCTGGCCGAGCATGGCGGCAATATTTCCGCGACGGCGCGCGCGTTGAACATGCATCGGCGCACGTTGCAGCGCAAGTTGGCGAAACGGCCGGTGAAGCAATAAGCGGCGCTGCGGCAAACTACGCCGCAGCGCACCGCGTCGCGCTGTTACAGCACGTAGCGCGACAGATCTTCGTCACCCGCAACTTCGTTCAGCGCGCGGTCGACATACGCGGCATCGATCCGGACCTTCGTGCCCGAGTGATTGCCGGCCGCAAACGACACTTCCTCGAGCAGCTTTTCGATCACCGTATACAGCCGGCGTGCGCCGATGTTCTCGGTTTTCTCGTTCACCGAGAAGGCGATTTCCGCGAGGCGGCGAATGCCGTCGTCGGCGAAGTCGAGATGCACGTCTTCCGTTGCGAGCAAAGCCTGATATTGCTTCACCAGACTGGCGTCGGTGGAGACCAGAATCGATTCAAAATCCTTCACGGAGAGTGAATCCAGTTCGACGCGAATCGGGAAACGTCCCTGCAGTTCTGGAATCAGATCGCTCGGCTTGGCAAGATGAAATGCGCCACTGGCGATAAACAGGATGTGATCGGTTTTGACCATCCCGTATTTGGTGTTGATCGTCGTGCCTTCCACGAGCGGCAGCAGATCGCGCTGCACGCCCTGACGCGAGACCTCACCGCCGCCGGTTTCGCTGCGCGAGGCGATCTTGTCGATCTCGTCGAGGAACACGATGCCGTTCTGCTCGACGTTCTGCACCGCCTTGGTCTTCACTTCCTCGTCGTTGAGCATCTTCGACGCTTCTTCGTCGGTCAGCAGTTTCAACGCTTCCTTCACCTTCAGCTTGCGGCGCGTTTTCTTGCCACCGCCGAGGTTGGCGAACATCGAGCGGATCTGCTCGGTCATGTCTTCCATGCCGGGCGGCCCCATGATGTCCATGCCCACTTGCGGCTGCTCGACGTCGAGCTCGATTTCCTTGTCGTCGAGCAGACCTTCGCGCAGGCGCTTGCGGAAAGTCTGGCGCGTCGTGCTGCCTTCATCGGCGACGTCCGAGGCGCCGAATCCAACCGGCCGCGCGCTCGGCAGCAGGATGTCGAGAATGCGGTCTTCGGCCTGATCTTCCGCCTTGGTGCGCACCTTGCGCATTTCTGTTTCGCGGGTCTGCTTCACCGAAATTTCGATCAGGTCGCGTACGATGCTGTCCACATCGCGACCCACGTAACCCACTTCGGTGAACTTGGTGGCTTCGATCTTGATGAACGGTGCGTCCGCGAGCTTGGCCAGACGACGGGCGATTTCCGTTTTGCCGACGCCAGTCGGTCCGATCATCAGGATGTTTTTCGGCGTGATTTCCTGGCGCAGCGGCTCGCCGACCTGCTGACGGCGCCAGCGGTTGCGCAGCGCCACCGCGACCGCCTTCTTCGCGCGGCCTTGGCCGATGATGTGCTTGTCGAGTTCCGAGACGATCTCGGCAGGGGTCATGGTGCTCATCGTGGGTCCTTACTCGATCGTCTCGATAACGCGGTTGTGATTCGTGTAGATACACATGTCGCCGGCAATCTGCAGTGACTTTTCGACGATCTCGCGCGGCGACAGGTCGGTGTTGTCAGCGAGCGCCTTGGCCGCGGCTTGCGCATACGCGCCGCCCGAACCAATTGCGCAGATGCCGCCTTCCGGGTCCAGCACGTCGCCGTTGCCGGTGATGACGAGGGTGGTATGCGCGTCGGCTGTGATCAGCATGGCTTCGAGCCGGCGTAGCATGCGGTCGGTGCGCCAGTCTTTGGCGAGTTCGACGGCCGAGCGGGTCAGATTGCCCTGATGTTTTTCCAGCTTGGCTTCGAAGCGGTCGAGCAGCGAAAAGGCGTCGGCGGTGCCGCCGGCGAAGCCGACCAGTACCTGGCCGTTATAGATGCGCCGGACTTTTTTGGCACCGCCCTTCATGACGATATTGCCCAGCGTGACCTGACCGTCGCCGCCGAGGGCGACTTTGTCGCCGCGGCGCACTGAGACGATCGTCGTGCCGTGAAATTGCTCCATATGCGTTCCTTTTGCAAAGCGGGTAGGACGCGGTGGCGCTGGTGCGCCAGCGCGCCAGATGCACCGGACGGCTATCTACGGGACGGCGGTCCATTACCGCCTGAATCCAGCAGAGCGGACGGCGCGCAACATCAGGCCGGTACAACACGGCCTGCGCGCGCCCGTGCGGCGCATGTCCAGTTTATTTTAGGGCGTGCGCTGTCATATCAAGAGCTAGCCGGATGGCATAGGGCGGAAAAACGCCGGAAAAAAGCGGTAGGGACGGGATGGGGCGGCGCGAGGCCTGAGGTGAGGCGGGGGAAATGACGTGGCGCGCGCGGCGAACGGAGTCGGGGGCGGTAAAAGATGCTGCTAAAAGGTCGCCGGAGGCTTGGGGCAGAGATGGGCGCTGGCAAACGGGCACCGGACGGGCAGCGGACGGGCAGCGGGCAAACGGCGACCGGGCGCGTCCGCTGCGTCCTGCCAAACCACGCGGCCTGAAGCTAGAAAAGCCGGAAAAGACGCTGGCGCAACGTGCCCGGCCAACCACCGCGACGGCGCGCGCGCAAAGAAAAAGGCGCACAGTTCACCGTGCGCCTCTCAACGAAGCAGCTCATCAAGGCGGGCCTAAAGCCGCGCCGCGGGCAATCAGTCGCCGAACAGCTTCTGGCGCAGTTCGCGGCGTTCCTGCGCTTCGAGCGACAGGGTAGCCGTGGGCCGGGCCAGCATACGCGGAATGCCGATCGGTTCGCCGGTTTCTTCGCACCAGCCGTATTCGCCCGAATCAATGCGCGCGAGCGATTGCTGCACCTTCTTCAGCAGCTTGCGTTCGCGGTCGCGCGTGCGCAGTTCCAGCGCATGCTCTTCCTCGATCGTTGCGCGATCGGCCGGGTCCGGCACGATCACGGTTTCGCGCAGGTTTTCGGTCGTCTGGCCGGCATTGCGGAGAATCTCCGCCTGCAGCTGTTCGAGCTTGTTCTTGAAGAAAGCGAGCTGATCCTCATTCATGTAATCCTTGTCGCTCATCTTCAGGATTTCGGCTTCGGTCAAGAGTCGTTTCGTTGTCATCTGGCTTGCTTCTTCAATGTGAGGCAAAACTCGTACATGTTGCCCGCTCTTTCGTGTTGTCCGCGAAGGCGCGTTGAACGCTCAATGAGCCTCGGTGATCACGAACGGTGGACTGTCGTGACGCCGAAGCGCGGGGCGTCCATGCGCCGGACGCCTGGGCGCAGGCGCTCAAGCGTCGATGCGGGGCCGAACTCCTCTGGAAACGATCTTCAAATGCTCCTGAGGCATTGCTTACCGGCGGCGCGCCATTCGAGGCGGTGGGCCAACCAGCTTGTCGGCGTGCTGCTTTCCGGACTAGATTTTCCGGCGCCGTGTCAGGCCCGGCGCGGGTTACGCGCTGATCGGGCGATCGTTCTCATTCTCCAGTGGGGTCGTATTGTAACTGAATCACAATACGCCACCGCAACCAGGATTATTTCGGCGCCCGGCACGCCAATTTCCTGAAAATATAACGCGCGAACGGCTAAAAAGCGATAACCGTGCACGATTCGTGCAACAAGGGTTTTCACGCGTTTTTCGCAGCTTATGTGCTTACCGGGTGTGTTAACTGGAATCGGAAGCTTTGCGAGCCTCCAGCATTCCTCATTCCCGGGCGTGTCCACCCTGTTGCAGGGCCCCGATTACACGAGGCAGGCGCTCAGACCGTCGGTGATCAGGTCTTGCGGCAATTCGATGCCGATAAACACCATCTTGCTGTTTTTCTTCTCGACGGGTTGCCATTTGGCGGCCAGATCGCTGCCCATCATCTGATGCACGCCCTGGAACACCACTTTGCGGTCGACGCCCTTCATGTACAGCACGCCCTTGTAGCGCAGCAGCCGTTCGCCGTAAATCTGCAGAATGCCGCCGAGGAAATCTTCGAGCTTGTTCGGATCGAACGGGCGCTCGCTGCGGAACACGAACGATTTGATCTTGTCGTCGTGATGCGCGTGGTGGTGATGGCCGTGGTCGTGGCCTTCGTGGTCACAGTGGCCATGGTCGTGGTCGCAATTCGCGTGATCGTCATGCGTATGACCGTGCTCGTCGTGCGCATGGGCGTGGCTGTGTGCGTGCTCGTCCTCGGCGAGGAAGTCCGGATCGATTTCGAGCTTCGAGTTCAGGTTGAAGCCACGCAGGTCGAAAATTTCCTTGATGTCGGCCTCGCCAAAATTCACCACCTTGGTCGCTGCCCGCGGGTTCATGTGCAGCAGGCGATGGCGCAGGGCGTCCACGGCGGCTTCGTCGACCAGATCGGCCTTGGTGATGAACAGCCGGTCGGCGAAGCCCACCTGGCGCTGTACCACTTCGTGCTCGTCGAGTTGATGGTTGGCGTGCTTGGCGTCGACCAACGTAATGATCGCGTCGAGCAGGAATTCGTCGGCGATTTCGTTATCCATGAAGAACGTCTGCGCGACCGGCCCCGGATTGGCCAGACCCGTGGTTTCGATCACGACGCGGTCGAAGTCCACCTCGCCGGCGCGCTTTTTCGCCGCCAGATCGCTGAGCACGCGCGCCAGGTCGCCGCGAATCGTGCAGCAGATGCAGCCGTTGCTCATCTGGATGATCTGCTCGTTCGCGTCCTGCACGAGGATCTCGTTGTCGATGTTCTCTTCGCCGAACTCGTTCTCGATCACGGCGATCTTCATGCCGTGCTTTTCGTTCAGGATGCGCTTGAGCAGCGTGGTTTTGCCGCTGCCGAGGAAGCCGGTCAGGATAGTGACGGGAATCATGGAGGTCGCCTCTGTTTGTGCGTGAATCTGTGCGTGAATCGGAATGGCTGGATCGAAGGCGGCAGGCACGGGCCGCGCCGTTCGAGCTGGTCGGTTATTGAAACATATCTGTCAAGCCCCTGCAGCCGGGCCGTCAGACCACGCGCGGCGCAGGAAATACCCCGAAACTATGGGCGATCAGGCGATTTGCAACAATAGGCCTTTCAGATACTCGCCTTCCGGGAATGCAGTGAGCAACGGATGATCGACACCAGCCCCGAGGCGCTTGAGGATGCGGGCGTCGACCCGGGCATCGGCGGCTGCACCGGCGACGATCTTCTGGAACAGTTCGGCGTCGATGGCGCCGGAGCACGAGTAGGTGAACAGCAGACCACCCGGGCGCAGCAGCTTGAGACCGGTCAGGTTGATGTCCTTGTAGGCGCGCGCGGCGCGGTCCACGTGTTCGCGCGAGGGCGCGAATTTGGGCGGATCAAGCACGATCAGGTCGAAGCGCTCACCCTCTTCGTGCAGCCGGCGCAGCGTCTTGAACGCGTCGGCGTCGAGCCACGTGGCGCGGGAGGCGTCGAAGCCGTTGGCGGTGACGTTCTGCTGCGCGAGCGCCAGCGCCTCGCCGGATGAATCGATCGACACCACCCGTTTTGCCCCGCCCTTGAGCGCGGCCAGCGAGAAACCGCCGGTGTAGCAGAAGCAGTTCAGGACGTCGCGATCCTCGGCCAGTTGCTGCACGAGCGCCCGGTTATCGCGCTGATCGACGTAAAAGCCGGTCTTGTGGCCGTTGCGCACATCGACGTGGTAGCGCACGCCGTTTTCGCTGGCAATCAGCGGGTCGGAGGGCGGCTCGCCCGCCAGCACGCCGGTGACCTGTTCCAGCCCTTCCTTCTCGCGGATCGACACGTCCGAGCGCTCGTAGACGTTCGGGCAGCCGGTGGCGGCGATGAGCGCGGCGACGATCGCCTCTTTCCAGGCCTCGACGCCGGCCGCCATGAACTGGCAGACGAGCTGGCTGCGCTGGCCGGCATCGTCGGCGACGTAGTGATCGACGATCAGGCCCGGCAGTCCGTCCGCCTCGCCGAAAATCAGGCGCACCGCGCCGGTGTGATGCACCATCGCCTGACGGTGCTCGATGGCGCGCTGCACGCGGCGCTTGAAGAACGCGTGGTCGATCGGCTCGGCCTCGTCGAAGCTCCAGACCCGCGCGCGGATCTGCGAATGCGGGCTGTAGGCGGCGCGTGCCAGAAAGCGGCCGTCATGCGAGCGCACCAGCACCGTGGCACCGGCGGCGGGCTTGCCGTCGACACGGTCGATTGCGGTCGCATAGACCCACGGATGGCGGCGCAGCAGCGACTTTTCTTTCGACGGTTTGAGCGTAACGGTATTCATGACTTAGCGAGGTATTCAGCAGAACAATAGGCCGCGTGCGGCGGCGAAACTGGCGACAGTGAGCGGCAAACACCGCGCAAGCGGTTGTCTCAGTTGCGTTTTTTGGCGCGCGGATGCGCCTGATCGTAGACGTGGGCGAGATGCTGGAAATCGAGCGCGGTGTACACCTGCGTCGCGGTGATGCTGGCGTGCCCGAGCAGTTCCTGCACGGCGCGAAGGTCGCCGCTCGATTGCAGTACGTGGGTGGCAAACGAGTGGCGCAGCACGTGCGGGTGGACGTTGGCGGGAATGCCGGCGACCAGCGCCAGACGCTTGACGCGATCGCGCACCACGTTCGGCGACATCCGGTTGCCGCGCGCCGACAGAAACAGCGGATGCGGATCGTGTTTGACGAACTCGCCGCGCACCGCGAGCCACGCGTTGAGCGCATCGAGCGCCTTGCTGCCGACCGGCACGATGCGGCGCCGGTTGCCTTTGCCGAGCACTTCGACTTCGGCCGAATCGAGCTTGAGCCAGCCGGCGGAACGATAGCCGTCCGCGTCGGCGAAACGGGCATCGAGTCCCACCAGTTCGGCAAGACGCAAGCCTGACGAATAGAACAGTTCGAGGATCGCGTGGTCGCGCAGCCCTTCTGCCGTGCCAGCCGCGGGCGCTTCCATCAGCCGGTTGGCGTCGTCGACGGAGAGTGCCTTGGGCAGCGTCTTGGCCTGCTTCGGCGCGCGCACCGTGGCGACCGGATTGGCCGGCAAGTCGACACGCCCTGCGAGCCAGCGGTAGAACGCCCGCCACGCCGACAACCGATGGCTGATCGAACGGGCCGTCATACCGCCCGCGTGGGCGCGCGACACCGCGCCGCGGATATCGATCGCGCTCAGGCTTTCGAGCGGCCGGCCTTTGGCCAGTTGCTTCAGTTCGTCCAGTTCATGCGTGTAGCCGCGCAAGGTGTGCGCCGACAGCCGCCGCTCGTGCTCGAGATTCGACAGGTAGTCGGCGATCGGGTCGGCGGGAGTCACGGTAGCGGGGCGGCGACGACGGCGCGGATGGCGACGCCGCTCAGCGCGGCAGCAAGCGGCTGAGGGCCGCGCTGGCGAGGGCGCCGATCTGCGTCAGGAAGTCGGTCGCCATGCCGTCGTGGAAGCGCCGCGCGTCGGCCGAGCCCATCACCAGCAAGCCGAAGGTCGGGGTGTCTTCCTTGCCCTCGGGGTCGCGTAGCGCGAGCAGCGCGATCGATTCGGTGGCATGCCGGTTTTCCTGCTCGCTGTCTCCGTCAACGGGCACGGCGGCGATCGCCGGGACGAGCCATTGCGCGGCTTCAAAGCCGGAATTCGCACCGCAATACGGCGTGGTGAGGCTGTTCGCGAAGATGCGCACTTCCTCGCCGACCTGGCGGGCGAAGTCGGCCTGGGCATACGGCTCGGCGACGTCCCACACGCGCAGCGCCGCTTGCGGCACGTCGAACACATCGCGCAGGCCGTTGGCAATCGTGCGCGGCAGCGCGTAGGGATCGCGCTCGGCCATGACCCGGGTGGTCCAGCGGTTGAATTTCGAGGCGATGCTGTCGTTCTCGTGCCCGTAGCGCAGCAGTTCGGCGAGGCGCCGTTCGAGATGCTTGTTCTTCTCGCGCAGCATTTCCATCTGCCGTTCCTGCAGCGAGACCGCGGCTTTGCCGTGCGGATTCGCGAGCTTGATGGTCGCGAGCATTTCCGCGTGTTCAGCGAAGAATTCGGGGTTGGCGAGCAGGTATTCGGCGACTTCGCGATCGTTCATGGTTTCGGCTAAAGGACACGCCCTCGGGCAGGCGCATCGGTCAATGGAGTCAGTAGGCGACTGGTCGGGCTGAAATCGCCCAGACTTCGCGCAAGGCACATAGCCGCTCAGTCGGCCAGTTCGATTTCACCTTCGAAGACCGTGGCAGCGGCGCCGGACATCAGGAGCGGCGCGTTCTCGTCTTCGCCATTCCAGGAAATCGTCAGGGTGCCGCCGTGCGTGTTGACCTTCACGGGCGAATCGAGCAGCCCGCGGCGGATCCCCGCGGCGACTGCCGCACAGGCGCCCGTGCCGCACGCCAGCGTTTCGCCGGCACCGCGTTCGTAGACGCGCAGTTTGATCTCGTTACGCGTGACGATCTGCATGAAGCCGGCGTTCACCCGTTGCGGAAAGCGCGCATGAAGTTCAATGACGGGCCCTTCGACACGCACCGGATACGCCTCGACGTCGTCGACGACCTGCACGGCGTGCGGATTGCCCATCGAGACGACCGAGATCCAGCGCGTCGCGCCGTTCACCTCGAGCGGCCAGAGCGCGTCGCCGCGCTCGCGACGGCTTTCGAGGCCGCTGGCGTCGAATGGCACGCGGGCCGGTTCGAACTCGGGCGTGCCCATGTCCACCTCGACCTCGCCGTTGTCCTGCATGGTCAGCGTGATTACGCCGTTTTGCACCTCGACGCGCACGCTGCGCTTGTCAGTCAGGTGTGTGTCGCGCACGAACTTGACGAAGCAGCGCGCGCCGTTGCCGCAGTGCTCGACCTCGCCGCCGTCGCAATTGAAAATGCGGTAGCGGAAATCCACGCCTTCGATAGTGGGCTTTTCGACCAGCAGAAGTTGGTCGGCACCGACGCCGAAGTGCCGGTCCGCGAGCGCGCGTACTTGCGCAGCGCTCAGGTTGAGCGGCTGCGTAAAGCCGTCGAGTACGACGAAGTCGTTACCCGCGCCGTGCATCTTGGTGAATTTCAGTCTCATTTCGCTATTGTAAGTGACACACGCAAACCTGCGCCGAAGCCGGTTTTATTGCGCCGCGATCCCATATGGCTGGGGCGCGGCACGTCTACGACACGGCTGCCGAATTTTCTTCAGTACACACTCGGCACACCTGGCGGGCGCGTTTTAAAGCGTTTGTGGACCCAGTAATACTGCTCCGGCATCAGGGGAATCTGCTCTTCCAGAAAAGCGTTCATGCGGCGCGCGTCGGCTTCGTCGTCGCCGGTGGGGTAGTTCTCCCACGGCTTGAACACCTTGAGACGGTAACCCTTGTAGTTCGGCAGCACCTCGCCGATGAACGGGACCACCTGCGCCTGCCCGACCTTGGCCAGTCGCCCGACGGCGGTCAGCGTGCAGGTCGGCACGCCGAAAAACGGCACGAAGGTCGAATTGCGCATGCCGTAATCCATGTCGGCGCCGAGCATCACCGGTTTTTTGTCGCGCAGCCAGCGCAGCACGATGCGCGCGCTGTCGGCGCGGCTCGCCATGTCCGCGCCGAAACGGGCGCGCGCTGCTTTGGCGACGGCCTCCAGTTCGGTGTTCGACATCGGCTGATACAGCGAGCCGCACTGCCGCCGCAGGGAATAGTTGAGGAAGATCGAGCCCGCTTCAATACCCACGAAGTGAAAGCCGAGAAACAGCGTGGGCGGCAGATTGGGATCGGTGAGATCGATCGCGCTGTCGAGCTGGATCAGCTTTTCGAGCTTTTTGGCCGAGCCGAACCACTGCACGCTGCGCTCCAGGTAGCTGCGGATAGCGTGGCGGAAGTGCTTCTGCGCGACGTCTTCACGACGCTCGTCGCTCCACTCGGGGAAGCACAGCTTCAGATTGATATGGACGATGCGCTTGCGCCGGCTGGGGATCTGATAGAGCAGCCAGCCGAGGCCGTCGCCGAGGCGGGCGACGAGGCCATAGGGCAAAAGCGCAAACAGTTTCAGCAGTCCGATGGCGAATCTGGCCCCGAGGCGGCTCAGCATGTCGCCGCTCCGCGGCGGGCATCTGAGGACGCCGCGCTCAAGGAAACCGAAAACGAGTCGAAATACAACACGCGTGGGTACTCTGTGACAAATATAGGAAGTCGCTATAATAAGGGCTTCGCCGAGTTAATAGACAACTTGCGGGGCGAAGCTGGCAGGTGCGATCCACGCGATACGCGCCCGCCGGTCAGGAAATCCGCTAAAGCGTCGCCGCTTCAGGCTTCCGGAGCTGGCTACGTGAAACTCAACCGTAACCACACAACAGGAGTCTGCAACGTGGCAAACGACTATCTCTTCACCTCCGAATCCGTTTCGGAAGGCCATCCGGACAAGGTCGCGGACCAGATCTCGGACGCGATTCTCGACGCGATCCTCGCCCAGGACAAGTATTCACGCGTTGCCGCTGAAACCCTGTGCAACACGGGTCTGGTCGTGCTGGCCGGTGAAATCACCACCACCGCGAACGTCGATTACATCCAGGTCGCGCGCAATACGATCAAGCGCATCGGCTACGACAACACCGATTACGGCATCGACTACCGCGGTTGCGCGGTGCTCGTCGCGTACGACAAGCAGTCGCCGGACATCGCCCAGGGCGTGGATCGCGCGCATGACAACAATCTCGATCAAGGCGCTGGCGACCAGGGTCTGATGTTCGGCTATGCGTGCGAAGAAACGCCGGAACTGATGCCGCTGCCGATCCACCTGTCGCACCGTCTGGTCGAACGTCAGGCTAACCTGCGCCGCGACGGCCGTCTGCCCTGGTTGCGTCCGGATGCGAAATCGCAGGTCACCGTGCGCTACGTCGACGGCAAGCCGTACGCCATCGACACGGTCGTGCTGTCCACGCAGCATTCGCCGGACATCGAACTGTCCACGCTGCGTGAAGCGGTCATCGAAGAAGTCATCAAGCCGACACTGCCGGCAGAACTGATCAAGGGCGACATCAAGTTCCTGGTCAACCCGACCGGCCGGTTCGTGATTGGCGGCCCGCAAGGCGATTGCGGTCTGACGGGCCGCAAGATCATCGTCGACACGTACGGCGGCGCAGCGCCGCACGGCGGCGGCGCGTTCTCGGGCAAGGATCCGTCGAAGGTCGACCGTTCGGCGGCTTACGCTGGCCGCTATGTCGCGAAGAACATCGTCGCGGCGGGTCTCGCATCGCGTTGCCTGATTCAGGTGTCGTATGCAATCGGCGTGGCTCAGCCGACGTCGGTGATGGTCAACACGTTCGGCACGGGCCGCGTATCGGATGCAACGATCACGCGCCTCGTCCAGGAACACTTCGACCTGCGTCCGAAGGGCATCATCCAGATGCTGGATCTGCTGCGTCCGATCTACGAAAAGAGCGCCGCCTACGGCCACTTCGGCCGTGAAGAGCCGGAATTCACGTGGGAAGCAACCGACAAGGCACTGGCGCTGGCCGAGGCTGCAGGTACGGAACCGGTCGCTGCGCTGGCTTAAGTTCGCAGTGTAAGCACGCTCTTCCACTACAGGAAAAAACCCCGCCGGCGTCAAGCCGTGCGGGGTTTTTTATTTGGCCGGATCAGGCGTGGCTGGGCGGCGGGTGTCGTAGGGCGCGCGCCCTAAGCCTCAACCGTTACCCTTGCAGAGGACGACGCCAAGCTGCGGCCATGCCGCCGGCCGGAATCGGAATGATCGATTGCGCTGCTTAACGGCTTGCGAAGCCGAACCAGCCTTCGCAGCAGAACGACATCCGGCGCGGACGGCGGCTGGTGCTGCGCGGTGCCACGGCACGTGGCGCAGGCAGCGCACGCAACGGAACCGGCTTGCGCAGGAGCGTGCGCAGTGAAAAGCGGCGTGAGCCGGCCCGCGTGCGCAGCGCGATGAAAAACGTCTGGAACCAGGTGCGAATGCCATCCACCGCCTTGGCGTCGCGCCATTGTCCGGCCAGCGCACGGGTGCGCGTTGCATGGTGACGCAGCGCTCGCATGACGTGACGGCGCGCGGGACGCGCTGCCTTGAGGGCGGCGCGGGTCAAACGGGTGCTCAGGAGAGTGTGCATGGCTTCGAAAGTAGGCAGCGTGTCGCGCGACGGGAGGTGCTGCAAAAAGCAGCACCAACTATGCCAGCGGGAGCGACGCGCAAGCCCGAAATGGGACCGGGAGTGGCGGCAACAGCCTGGGACGGCCGTGGGTAAAGGAAAGCAGAGGGAATTGCAATCAACATGCGTGCAGGCTACACGCGAATCGTGACGTCAGAAAGTCCGTTTTAACCCTCGTCCTTACGGGTTTTTACGGGGTTTACCGTTCACCAGAGGCGCCCGGATCGATCCGTTTGCGGTCGATAAGCGTGCACGTCCGCACTCGTTGCGTGCAATGGCTGCTTTGTCGCACCGCAAAGGCCGCGCACTGATCGCGCACGTTTTACAATCGAGCATCGGCCAGTTGAAAGTAACGGAAATACCCCATGTCAGTTCATTCGAAGAAAGAACAGGTTCAGATGTTGCGGGAACGGGGCTTCGTCGTCGTGCCGGGGCTGGTTTCGTCCGAGCGCTGCAACGAAATGAAGCAAATCGCGTTGCAGCAATTGCAGGAAGAGGCCGCGCCGATCGAGTTCGAGGCGGACTTGCGCTATCCGGGCGCACCGGAATCCAGGCACGCGCCCGGCGGTCATACCGCGCGCCGGCTACTGGACGCCTACGCGCGTCATCCGCGCTTTGCGGCGTGGGCTACGGCGCCGGAAATCCGCGGCTGGATGGAAACGTATTTTGGCGAGGAACCGCGCCTGTCGCGCGTGCATCACAACTGCATGATGACCAAGCATCCCGCCTATGGCAGCCTGACCGGCTGGCATCGCGATGTGCGTTACTGGTCGTTCGAGCGGGACGATCTGGTTTCGGTGTGGCTCGCGCTTGGGCCCGAAACCGTCGACAACGGCGCGCTCTGGTTCGTGCCGCAATCGCACAGTGTGACCTTCACGTCCGAGCGTTTCGACGAGGCGAAATTCTTCCGCTCCGACTTGCCCGAAAACCAGGCGCTGATCCAGACGGCCGTCTCACCCGAACTCAAGACCGGGGATGTGGTGTTTTTTCACTGCAACACGCTGCATTCGGCGGGTAAAAACATCACCGATCACGTGAAGTTTTCGCTGGTGTACACCTATCACGGCACGAGCAATGTGCCACTGCCGGGTTCGCGCTCCGCGTCGAAGCCCGAGGTGGCTTTCTGAAGCTGGCGGGCACCCGCCGCACGGGTGCCCTTTAATGTCTGCTATCCGACCTAGCGCTTGCCGCCCGAGGTCGAGATGCCGATCAGTCCGGCGAGTGTGGCCACCACGCCGCCTGCAAGCAGGTAAATGGACTTATTGCTCGGTGAGCCCGTGAACACGCGCGACACGTCGCTGCTCAGCGAGTGGTACGACTCGCCGCCGAAATACAGCAGCACCACGCCGCCGACAATCAACGCGAGCGAAATCGCTTTGGTCATGAGATGCCTCAAATAAACGGGGACGTCGAAGTGTAGGGGAGCGTGACGGCGGCGTCCATGCTCCGCTCGCCTGTCCAGCGGCCTCGCGTCGGACTTGTCCCGCATAATGGGCGCCTGCAACCTTGCCGGCGATTCGCTAAGATAGTGTGTTCGTCTCACCGCGCACTGAACCGCACGCGGCTGTCTCACGCCAACCCATGGCATCGCAGCGGCCTGACGACTCTTCCTTCCGTTTTCATCAAGGGATTCAAAGCAATGGCTTACGAAGCAGCTTCAGCACGCTATTCGGACATGCAGTACCGCGTTTGCGGCAAGTCGGGGCTCAAACTGCCGGCGCTTTCGCTGGGTCTGTGGCACAACTTCGGTGATACGACACCGCTCTCCACGCAGCGCGACATCCTGCGCACCGCTTTCGATCTCGGCATCACGCACTTCGATCTGGCGAACAACTATGGGCCGCCGTACGGCAGTGCTGAAACGAATTTTGGACGTCTGTTCAAGGACGACTTCAAGCCGTACCGCGATGAACTGCTGATTTCGTCGAAGGCAGGTTGGGACATGTGGCCGGGCCCGTACGGTCAGGGCGGCGGCTCGCGCAAATACATCCTCGCGAGTCTTGATCAGAGCCTGCAACGCATGGGGCTCGACTACGTGGATATTTTCTATTCGCACCGTTTCGACGCAGACACACCGCTCGAAGAAACCGCCGGCGCACTGGCAACCGCTGTGCAGCAGGGCAAGGCGCTTTACATCGGCATTTCGTCGTACTCGGCTGCCAAGACGCGCGAGATGGCGAAGCTGCTCGCCGAATACAAGGTGCCGCTGCTGATTCACCAGCCGGCTTACAACCTGTTGAATCGCTGGGTCGAGCATGAGTTGCTCGACTCGCTCGAGGAACTCGGTACGGGCAGCATTGCCTTTACGCCGCTTGCGCAAGGTCTGCTGACCGGCAAGTATCTGAACGGCGTGCCGGACGATGCGCGCGTCAACAAACCAGGTGGCGGCTCGCTGAAACAGGACCATCTCAACCCGCAAAACATCGAGCATGTGCGCAAGCTCAATGAAATCGCGCAGCGTCGCGGTCAGAGCCTGGCGCAAATGGCCCTCGCATGGACGTTGCGCGGCGGGCGCATCACTTCGGCGCTGATCGGCGCGAGCAAGGCCGATCAGGTGCGCGAGAACGTCGGCGCACTGAAGAACCTCGAGTTCTCGAAAGAAGAACTGGCGGAGATCGACCGTTATGCGACGGAAGGTGGCGTCAACCTGTGGGAGAAGCCGTCCACCGATCAGGCCATCTGAAGCTCGCGGGTTCTCGCCGAGCCGCAGTCAGGAAAGTCGCCGTAAGGCGGCTTTTTCTATAGACGCGGGCTTTGCGTGCTCGGTTGCGCCGCTAGACGAGCGCGGGCAAGCCTTCGACCAGCAGGACCGCGACGCCCACGCCGAGCAACGCGCCGATCAGGCGGAAGACGTTGTGCCTTAGCTCCGTTTTGCAGGGTAGGGCGCCGACAAACAGAGCGCCGGCTAGTGCCATCGGAATGATCAGAATGAAATCGGCGATCGTGAAGTAGGTCGTCATGCTCGTCTCCTTATGGGGCGCTCGCGAGGTCGGCGACTGTATTTCTGGATTGGATGGTGCCGCTACGCTTGATTTGAGTATAGGCGACGCCTGAATCTGCGTGGGTCGCATTTGCGGCGCTGCAACGCCGCTCGGCGAGGCCCGGAAGTCTTGTCAGGCGGGGCTGCGCGGGTTTGCGTGGCGCCCAGTCGATATCCCTGACAGTGAAGCGAATGCTTACACTGTCCTTTCCGGATGGGCCGCGACAGCGCAGTCGAGGCCACCAACCCTGCGTTAGGCTGCACTGCGCCTTTCACGCCGATGCAGCCAGAGCGAAACGGCGAGTCCGAGCGCGAGCAGCATGCCGACCAGTCCGGCGACGCCATCCCACCCATGAGCGGTCCAGAAGCGCCCGCCGTATGAACCGACGAGGCTCGAGCCGAGGTAGTACGACAGCAGATACATCGCGGCGGCCTGCCCTTTTGCCTGTTTCGCCAACCGCCCGACCCAGCCGCTCGCTACCGCATGACCGGCGAAAAAGCCGAACGTCACGCAGGCGATGCCGGCTGCGATGGCCGTGATGGGGTGCAGCATCGTCAGCCCAAGGCCAATCAGCATGATGACGATGGCGCCGGTCAACACGCGTCCACGGCCGAAGGAATCGGCCATCCGGCCGGACCATGGCGAGGCCACCACGCCGGTCAGATACACGACGAAGATCGCGCCGATAGCGCTCTGGCTAAGCTGATAGGGTGGCGCGAGCAGCCGGTAGCCGATGTAGTTGTAGAGCGTGACGAAGCTGCCCATCAGCACGAAGCCCAGCAGGAACAGTGCAGGCAGGCTGGAGTGCGTGAATTGCTGGGCGAGCGCGGCACGGTGATGTGCAAAGCCGAGTCCGCGACGTGGCACGAAGTGGCGCGACGGTGGCAGCAGCGCACGAAACGCGAGCATCGACAGGATGCCGAGCACGCCGATCGTGCCGATGGCGATGCGCCAGGAGAACAGGTCGGCGACCACGCCGGTAATCACCCGCCCCGCCATGCCGCCGATTGCCGTGCCGCCGACATAGAGGCCCATCGCGAGGCCGAGCCCATCGGGATGAACCTCCTCCGCGAGGTAGGCCATCGCGACAGCCGGCACGCCGCCGAGCGCCAGCCCTTCGAGCGCGCGCAAAACCAGCAAGGTGTGCCACTGCGGTGCGATGGCAACGCCCACGGTGAGCAACGCCGACAGGGTGAGCGAGAGCGTCATGAGCCGATGGCGGCTCCAGCCCTCCGAAATGGAACCTGCGACGAATACCGCAAGTGCGAGCGTCGCGGTGCTGAACGACAGCGACAGACTGCTCTGCGCGGGACTGACGTTAAACGCGGTGGAAAATGCGGGCAGCAAGGGCTGCACGCAATAGAGCAGCGAGAACGTCGCATAGCCGGCGAACAGCAACGCCAGGCTGGCATGCCAGTAAGGGCGCGTGCCACGTTCGAGATAGGGCACAGCCGAAGTCGATGCAGCAGAGCCGGGAGGTGAGGAGGGGTGAACAGCGGAAGCAGCGGTCCGGTGGGATTCCGGCGATACGGTCACGAAACAGTCTCCCTGCAAAAGCGAAAACCACAACGATACGCGTATTACGTGTGCGGCGTCTGCGGGGCCGGCTCGACATAGGGGCCTCATGCGCGCGCGTTTCACCGCGACTGTCGACGATACGTTGACGATGCACGGTAGAAGCGCCGTGATAGGCCAGGTAGACAGCGCTCGCGCAACACCCACGTATGTTTTCGATATATCGGTGGCGTAAGGTTTATGATGGGCTCATCGGCATGCGGTAGAGTAGGGCCATCGGCTTGTTTTTTTGCCGGCCCACCACCGCGTGCGTCGCGGAGACAATCAGGTGCGTGCGCAACGTGTTCGACGAAGCGGCGCTTTTATCATCACCTCGACCGGCAAAGACGTTCATATAGCCGGCTATGGGAGAACGGGGAAATATCATGCAAGTCGGTTCTATTGTCCGCTCCGTGCATATCGCCGTGCCTCAGGGCGCGCGCGGAATTGTCATGCGTATTCTTGGCGATATGGCGATGGTGGCCTGGTATGCCGGTGAACCCGGCACGTCGCCGCATTTGAATACGGAACCCTTTTTCCTCGAAGACCTGATTGATACGGGCGAACTCGTGCGCCCGGCCAGTGCACAGATGCACTGAACGCGGCGCGTACCCGCGCGTGTTGCCGCGACGCTCGTCTTTGCTGGCGGCGCGGCGCACAATGCGGGCATGAACCACGAAACTCACGATTCGCAGGACAGCGCCCCCGGCGCTGTGCCCTTTACCCGGCTGACGCCGGAATGCGTACTCGACGCGATCGACAGCGTCATGAGCACGGTTGGCGTGCGCACCGATGGGCGCATGTTGCCGCTCAACAGCTACGAAAACCGCGTCTATCAGATCGGCGTCGAGGACGGCCCACCGGTTGTTGCCAAGTTCTACCGGCCGCAGCGCTGGACGGACGAAGCGATTCTCGAAGAGCATGCGTTTGTCGCCGAACTCGCCGCGCGCGAGATTCCGGCCGTGCCCGCGCGCGTCTTCGAAGGACGCACGCTGCATACATTCGACGGCTTTCGCTTCTCGATCTTCGAGCGGCGCGGGGGCCGCGCGCCCGACCTGGATCGGCGCGATACGCTCGAATGGCTTGGCCGTTTCATCGGACGCATTCATGCCGTCGGGCAGACGCAGAATTATGTGGCGCGTCCGACGCTCGATATTCAGACCTTCGGCTATGAACCGCGAGATTTTCTGCTGTCGCAGCATTTCGTGCCCGACAACGTGCGCACGGCGTGGGAGACCGTGGTGAATCTCGCGCTGCAAGGCGTTGAGCGGGCCTTCGAGCGGGCCGGTGAACTCCGCGCCGTGCGAATGCACGGCGACTGCCATCCGAGCAACGTATTGTGGACCGATGCCGGTCCGCATTTTGTCGACTTCGACGATAGCCGCATGGGACCGGCGGTGCAGGATCTATGGCTGCTGTTGCCGGGCGAACGCGCCGAAGCGTCGCGCGCGCTCACCGATTTGCTCGCGGGCTACGAGGACTTTTGCGAGTTCGAGCCGCGTGAACTGCATCTGATCGAAGCCCTGCGCACCTTGCGACTGATTCATTACCAGGCGTGGCTGGCGCGCCGTTGGGACGATCCCGCCTTTCCCGCGGCGTTTCCCTGGTTCAACACGCAACGATACTGGGAAGACCGCATTCTCGAAATGCGCGAGCAACTCGGCGCCATGCAGGAGGGGCCGCTGTGGCCGGTTTAACGTGTCGCTGTCTCGCCGGTTAGGCCCACGGTCGTGGACCTGCTGATCAAGGTGCGAGCAGCGAGACGGATGCAGACGGCGTCGACGGTGAGAACGCTGTGACGTTCGATGTTTCGACCAGCGTCGACCTGACGATCACTTCGGCCCGCACATCGCGCTGGAGTCTTTCGAGCGTGGGGCGCATCTGCACGAATTCGTCGGGGGTGCAGACATCGCTGTCGAAATGCGTGCTGCCATCGCGCGTTAGGGTCACGACATTGGTGAGCGGATCGAACGTGTACTGCGAGTGGAAATCGATGAAGCGATCTTGTGCCTGGATGGCCTCCGGCATGTCGAGCACGCGGAAATTCGACGGCAGCGAGATGCGTGTGTGCTCGTGCAACTCGAGGTTGCGGCACACGAACGGCTGGGTGCGCTGGCGTTCGCCCAACCAGTACTGCGCATCCGCACTGAAGCCGCCCGCAAAGCTCGTCAGCGCGGGAATGGAGGCCGCGGTGCCCGGTACCACGAGGCTCTCAAGGGTGCCTTTCAACGTGATGGTCAAGGGACCGTCGGTGGCGCTGAGATCGCTCGTGGAGAGGGTGGCCGTGCCATTCAGGTTGGCGCTGCGCAATTCGGCCTGAATCGATTCTTCACGCTGGGCCGGGGTCTGCATGCGCAGCATGGCGCGCCCCTGTTCCGCGGACCAGCCTGACGCCTGCACCTGATAGACGAAGCTCGCCGAGCCATTGGGCGCGACCGTGATGGCCAGCTCCGAAAGATGCGCCATTGGCGCGGTCGCGGGCGTTTGCGCCAGCTTGCCTTCGGCTACGAGCACGGCGGGCCGGTCCATGTCGCTCGAAGGCAGAAAGCCGAATTCGGTATTCGACGCGGTTGAATCAGCGTACATCTGCAGGTCGGGCAACCAGGTGATGACATGATTGATCACGCCATAGCCAGGCACGCTCGGCAGCGTGTAGATCGTGCCGCTGCTGATCAGGGCCGGTTCGTTGCGGATGCCCACGGCGTCGAGCAATGCGCCGTACAGGGCGACGTGATCCTTGCAGTCGCCATAGCGGTCCGCGAGGATGGCGCTGGCCGGATGCGGCACCACCGCGCCGCGCCCGACATTGATCGCGACATAGCGCACATTGCGGCGCACCCAGTCGTAGAGCGCCTTGGCTTTTTCACGCGGCGAGCTTTGGTGCGCCGTGACCGACTGCGCGAGCTGGACCAGTGCGGCATCATGCGCGCTCGGGTCTGCGGATGAAGCGCGATAGGTCGCAGCGAAGGCCGCGTAGTTGGCGAAGGTGGACACCATCAAACGGTCGCCGTAGGACACGTAGGCCACCGAACCATGTTCGAGCCGGCTGAAGTGCGCGCGATCGTAGCGGAATTCGTAACGCGTACGACCGTCGTGCGTCACCGGTGGCTCGGCGGTGAATCCGCGTGCGTCGGCGTAGAGCGGTTTGTCGGCGGGCAGATCGTAGATCAGGCGGAAGTTGTGGGTGGGCGCGAGATCGGGCGGCGTGAAGTCGCTGAATTCGCCGTCCACGATCGGCACCTTCTGCGTCTTGCGATACGTGAGATGAACGCGCGAACCCGGCTCGACCGCGGGAAATACGATCACCTTTTCCTGGATGTCCTGGAACATCGGCGCGTCGAACGAGCGGGCTTCCTGGACGTCACGAATCTCATCGGGCTGGACGTCGTGGCGTACGCCGTCGGCGCCGGTCGTATAGGCCTCGATGATCTCCACATCCGCCATGTTGCGGTTGAACCAGATGTATTGCTGGGCGGTGCGCGCGACACCCGCTTCGTTGTTCACCTGCAGCGTCATGCTGTCGAGCTTGCTGAACGAACCGTCAGCGTTGACGGTGTAGGTCTGCGTTTCGCCTTCGTTGGTATAAGGGTCGTCAGGATTGACCGCGACGCTCGCGCTGGCGGCGCAAGCGCACAACAGCCAACTGACAGTCGCAATACAGGCGAACGGGAAGAGGCGCATGGCGGGTTCAGGTGTCCGAACGGATACGTTGGTGGGGCTGCGTCCCTCAGAGTCGGTTCACGAAAACCGCTTGTCAAGCGGCGAACGCTCATAAAAACGGGGCTTTGATTGGTGCGCTGCGGTGGCTGGGTGGTGGCTCAGGCCACTGCACCGTCTGCTGCAGGACGCACGCCCAAAGAACTGAGTTTGACGTCGCGGTCCGGAAAGCGCGCGATCATCACCAGTTCGCCACCCAGCGCGTGAATATGGTCACGCAGCGTGGAGATATACATGTCCGTTCGCTGCTCGAGCTTGGCGATACTCGGTTGCTTCACATCCAGCAAGCCAGCCAGTTCTTCCTGCGAAAAGCCAAGCGCACGCACACGTGCGGCAACCCACGCGGCGCGCACGAAGCCATGCTAAGGATTTGAGGGAGGAAAACCAGTCAGCCGAACGGCCAACGTTGCAAAGGAATACGAATCAGATGGAAGGGAAACAACGGGCTGCAGCGTAGCGGCCCGCCGCACGCCGCCTACACCCGTCACCCCGGAAAATCGGCTACATGTTACGCGCTATACGCTACACGTCGTCCCACCGCTCGCCGCGATCTCTCTTGCGGCCTTGGCCCCTTCGACCTGCAACAAAGTCGGTAGCGACACGCCGTTCTTCGCGGCGGTCACTTCGGCAAGAATCGACACGGCGATTTCGGGCGGCGTCCTGCTGCCGATATAGATACCCACCGGCCCGTGCAGTCGCGCGAGTTCGGTATCGTTGAGATCGAACTCCTTGAGCCGCTCGCGCCGGGCGGCATTGTTGCGCCGTGAGCCCAGCGCGCCGACGTAAAACGCGCGCGTCTTCAGCGCCTCCATCAACGCGAGGTCGTCGAGCTTGGGATCGTGGGTGAGTGCAATCACCGCGCAGCGCTCGTCGAGCTTCATGTCGAGCACGGTATCGTCGGGCATCGTGCGCACGATCTTCGTGCCGGGAATATCCCATTCATCGGTGTACTCCTCGCGCGGATCGCAGACGGTCACCTGATAATCGAGCCCCACCGCGATATGGCAAAGATAACGCGACAATTGCCCCGCGCCGATCACCAGCATCCGGTAGCGCGGTCCATGGATGGTCAACAGGCGCTCGCCGTCGAAGTGGACGCCGTCGGTCGCCTGAGCGGGCCCCAGGTGCGCCGCGCCGGTCGCCATCTCCACATGGCGTGCGATCAGCTTGCCGTCTTCGACCGCACTGCAGAGTTCCGCGATGCCGCTGGCCTTGCTCAACGGCTCGAGCACCAACTGGATGGTGCCGCCGCAGGGCAGGCCGAAGCGGTGTGCTTCTTCCGCCGTGATGCCGTACTTGACCGCCTCCGGCACGCTTTGCTCGATGCCGCGTTGCCGGACACGTTCGATCAGGTCGTCCTCGATGCAGCCACCCGACACCGATCCCACCACGAGACCATCGTCGCGCACGGCCAGCATCGCGCCTTCCGGACGCGGCGACGAGCCCCACGTCTTGACCACGGTCACCAGTAGCGCGCGATGTCCCAATTCGAGCCAGCGTGCGCTGGACTTCAGGACTTCGAGATCCACGCTGTCCATCATGTGTTCCTTTTCATTTGAGCGTCGCCGGATTCGGGATCCGCGCCGTCTGTTGTTGCTGAGTCTGCGGGCGGCGCCTCTGCGCCGGCTTCGCCGCTCACGAGAGCATTGAAGCGCCTGAAAAATTCGCCGGCCAGCTTGCGCGCCGCACCGTCGACGAGCCGCGAGCCGATCTGCGCCAGTTTGCCACCCACCTGGGCGCTCGCCGTGTAAGTCAGCCGGGTCGACGCCGCGCCGTCCGGTTCCAGCGTCACGCGCGCATTGCCTGAGCCGAAGCCCGCCACGCCCCCTTGGCCCTCGAAAACGATGGTGTACGTGCGCGGCGCGTCGATATCGGTCAGCAGCATGCGTCCTTTGAAGCGCGCCTTGACGGGACCCACGGACGCGGCCATCGAGAGCGCAAATGCGTTTTCTCCATCCGCTTCGATGCTCTCGCAGCCGGGGATCGACGCGCGCAGGATGGCGGTGTCGTTCAGCGCTTCCCACGTGCGTTGTTGCGAAACGGGCAGCGTATAGGTTTCGGTCAATTCCATCGAGAGGCTCCACGTGTTCCGGCTACGGCGGCGCTGCGGGGGGCGCGGGTCAGTTGCGCCAGATCGCGGCCGAATGCAGCCAGGCTGTCCAGATTATGTACCGGCCGGTGCGCGTCGACATGGGGCAGGATCGCCCGCACGCCGCGCGCCTTCGCCGAGAAGCCGCTGTACCGCAGCAGCGGGTTGAGCCAGACGACGCGATGGGCGAAGCGGCGCAGACGCGCCATTTCGCTGCCGAGCATGTCGATGGCTTCGTGATCGAGGCCATCCGTGACGAGCAACACGGTTGCCCTGCCGGTCAACACCCGCCGCGCCCACCGCCGGTTGAACTCGGCGAGCGCCGCGCCGATGCGTGTGCCGCCCGACCAGTCCATCACCTGATCGGCGAGGCTGGCGATCGCCACGTCGGGATCGCGCTCGCGCAGCGCGCGCGTCGCATTGGTGAGGCGCGTGCCGAACAGGAATACCTGCAGCCGTTCGCGCGATTGCAATAAGGCGTGACAGAAGTACAGCACCGCACGCGAATACGCGCTCATCGATCCGGAGATGTCGAGCAGCAGCACGAGCGGCGGTTTGCGCTCGGTGACGGCGCGGTATTTCCAGACGGTCCAGTCGCCGCCCGAACGCACCGCGTGACGCGCACTCGCGCGCAGGTCGGCGTGGGTGCCGCGCGAAGCTGCCTTGAGACGGCGTGTCGGTTCGGTGGCGAGCGGCAGGCGGTGTCCGCGGATGACATGGCGCAGCGTACGCCATTCGTCGGCGCTGAGGGTTTCGAAATCGCGGTGGCGCAGGCGCTCCTCGGCGCTGAAGGTGACGTGGGCGTGCAGTTCGTGCTGCTCGGTTTCAGGTGCGGCATGGGGATGGCGTAGGCCGGGCGGACGCGCGGCAAGCGCATCGGCGAGACGGTTGTTGCGCTTCGGCGGCGGCAGACCGTTGCGGACTTTGGGCAGCAGGAGCGCGCGCAGCTTGCCTTCCCAGTCGGGGTCGCGCCAGAACAGATTGAAAGCGGCATTGAAGATCTCACGCGCGTCCGGTGCGGAAATCAGCATGGCGGCAAGCGCGGCGCGCACATCGTCGCGGCGGCTGAGGTCGATCCAGCGCAATGCTTCGAGTGCATCTACGGCGTGCGAGGGCGACATCGGCAGGCCCGCGCCGCGCAGGACACGCACGAAGTGCACGACATTGTGCGCAAGCTTGGGGGCCAGCTTGTCCTCAGGATCACTGAGCATCGTCGTCATTCCTTCACCGCCAGACACTGCGCGATCTGCGCGGCGTCGACACGGGCCAGATCGTCTTGATACTTGAGCAGCACGCCAAGCGTGTCCTGCACCGATTGCGGATCGAGTTCGGTGACGCTCAATGCGGCGAGCGCGCGGCACCAGTCGATCGTCTCGGCGATACCGGGCGCCTTGAACAGATCCATGCCGCGCAACTGATGGACGAAATCGACAGCACGCCGCTGCAGTTCGGCGCTGGTTTGCGGGGCGCGCGCGGCGACGATCGCCAACTCGCGGTCGCGTTCCGGATAGCCGATCCATTGATACAGACAGCGGCGCTTCAAGGCGTCGTGCACTTCGCGGGTACGGTTCGAGGTCATGACGACCAGCGGCGGCTGCTCGGCGCACACCGTGCCATATTCTGGAATCGACACCTGAAAGTCCGACAGCAGTTCGAGCAGAAACGCTTCGAATGGCTCATCGGCGCGGTCGATCTCGTCGATCAGCAACACACGGCGAGCGCCAGGATGCTGTTCGTCAGGCATCAGCGCCTGCAATAGCGGACGCTTGAGGAGAAATTCGCTGCGATACAGCGTGTCGTTACGGGGGCGTTCACCGGCGGCTTCCGCGAGCCGCAGCGCCATGATCTGACGCGGGTAGTCCCACTCGTAAAGCGCGCTAGCGGTGTCGAGCCCCTCGTAGCATTGCAGCCGCAGCATCGTCGTGCCCAGCAGCCCCGCAGCCGCCTTCGCCAGCTCGGTTTTGCCGACGCCCGGCTCGCCCTCGACGAACAGCGGCCGCTCCATGCGCAGCGCGAGAAACAGCGCGGTCGCCAGTTCGCGGTTGGCGAAATAGCCTTGAGCGCTGAGCCGGGCGAGCGTGTCGTCGATTGAAGCTGGCTGCATGATGCTCCCGAAGCCGGACGGCGGTAAAACCAGACGGCCCGGTCGCGCCGGGCCACGTGATGCGCAAGCTCGCGCCGCGCTCCGCCAGGTCCTGGTTCTTCGCAGGACTCCGTCCTAACCGTTTGCGGTGGTGACGGCCCGCGCTGCCATGACCGGAATCAGATGGGCCCGGTACTCGGCGCTCGCGTGCATATCGGAGTTCAGCGCGTCCGCCGAGACGCTGACGGCACGCGCGGCCTCGGGTGTGAAACTGGCGGTGAGGGCCCGCTCCAGATCCGGAACGCGAAACACCGAGGCGCCCGCGCCCGTCACGGCCACTCGCACACCGTCGATATGCTTCGCGACAAACACGCCCACCAGCGCAAAGTGCGAAGCCGGATTGCGGAATTTTTCGTAGGCACTGCGCTCGACGATCGGGAACTCGACGGCGGTGATCAGTTCGTCGGGTGCGAGCGCGGTCTCATACATGCCGATAAAAAAGTCGTCGGCCGGGATACGCCGGCGGTCCGTCACGATCGTGGCGCGGAGCGCCAGCGCCGCAGCCGGATAGCAGGCAGCCGGATCGTTATTCGCGAGCGAGCCGCCGATCGTGCCGAGCGCGCGCACCTGACGATCGCCGATATGACTCGCGAGGCTGGCGAGGCCAGGCAGGACACGGCGGATATCCGCATGATCGGCGACGTCTGCATGACAGACAGCCGCGCCGACCGTGACCGTGTTGGCGTCGACACGCAGCGCCTTGAGCGCGGCAATCCGCGTGACGTCGATCAGTTTCGAGGGCTGTGCGAGACGCAGGCGCATGGTCGGCAACAGACTCTGGCCGCCAGCGAGGAATTTTGCGTCGCTGTCACCGGCGAGCGCCGCGACCGCCGCTTTCGGATCGGCCGCGCGTTGATAGTCGAATGTGTACATGTCGGCTTGCTCCGGTCAGGGTTGTTGCGCGGCGCGGATCGCGGACCACACGCGGTGTTGCGTGGCAGGCATTTGCAGATCTTTCACGCCGAGCGGCGCCAGCGCATCGAGGATCGCGTTGATCACCGCCGGCGGCGAGCCGATCGCGCCCGCTTCGCCGCAACCCTTCACGCCGAGCGGATTGTGCGTGCACGGCGTGCCTTTGGCCGTTTCCACCGTGAAGCTCGGCAGGTCCGAGGCGCGCGGCATCGCGTAGTCCATATACGAGCCGGACAGCAACTGGCCGCTGTCGTTGTCGTACACGCACCGCTCGAGCATCGCCTGGCCGATGCCCTGGCCAAGTCCTCCGTGCACCTGGCCTTCGACGATCATCGGATTGATCACGTTGCCGAAATCGTCGACAGCGGTGAACTGCTCGATGCGACATTCGCCGGTTTCCGGATCGACTTCCACTTCGCAGATATACGAGCCGGCCGGATAGGTGAAGTTGGTCGGGTCGTAGAACGCGCTTTCGTCGAGCCCCGGTTCGAGCTTGTCGAGCGGATAGTTGTGCGGCACGTAGGCCGCGAGCGAAATATCGGCGAAGGCTTTGGTGCGGTCGGTGCCCGCGACGCGGAAGATGCCGTCCTTGAACTCGATGTCTTCTGCGGCTGCTTCCAGCAGATGCGCGGCGATCTTCTTCGCTTTCGATTCGATCTTGTCGAGCGCCTTCATGATGGCCGAACCGCCCACGGCGATCGAACGCGAGCCATACGTGCCCATGCCGAACGGAATGCGCCCGGTGTCGCCGTGCACGATTTCGACGTTGGACAGCGGAATGCCTAGCCGGTCCGCGACCACCTGGGCAAACGTCGTCTCGTGACCTTGTCCGTGACTATGCGAGCCGGTGAACACCGTCACCGAGCCGGTGGGATGCACGCGCACTTCGCCCGCTTCGAACAAACCCGCTCGCGCACCCAGCGCGCCGGCGATGTTGGACGGCGCGAGGCCGCAGGCTTCGATATAACACGAGTAACCGAGGCCACGCCGCTTGCCGTTTTGCTCCGAGGCCTGCCTGCGTGCGGCGAAACCCGGCACGTCGGCCAGTTCCTGCGCGCGGGCGAGCGTGGTGTCGTAATCGCCGGTGTCGTAGGTGAGGCCCACCGGCGTCGCATACGGGAACGTGCGTATGAAGTTGCGGCGGCGGATCTCTGCGGGATCGAGATTCATCTCGCGCGCGGCGGTTTCCACCAGCCGTTCGACCACGTAAGTCGCTTCGGGCCGGCCGGCGCCGCGATATGCATCGACGGGGACCGTATTGGTGAAGACCGCCTTCACCTCCGCATAGATTGCGGGTGTCGCGTACTGGCCGGCGAGCAGCGTCGCGTACAGGATGGTCGGCACGCTCGAGGCGAAGGTCGACAGGTAAGCGCCCATATTGGCGATGGTATGCACGCGCATGGCGAGGAAAGTGCCTTGCGCGTCCATTGCAAGTTCGGCTTTCGTCACATGATCGCGGCCATGTGCGTCGGAAATGAAGGCCTCCGAACGTTCAGCAGTCCATTTCACCGGCCGGCGGATTTTCTTCGACGCCCAGGTGAGCGCCACATCTTCGGCGTACAAAAAGATCTTCGAACCAAAGCCGCCGCCGACATCCGGCGCGATCACGCGCAGTTTCGATTCAGGCAGCGACAGCACGAAGGCCGCCATCAGCAGCCGTTCGACGTGGGGATTCTGGTTGGCGACATACACCGTGTAGCTGTCGTCCTGCGGCGACCAGCTCGCGTTCACCGCGCGCGGTTCGATGGCGTTGGGGATCAGACGGTTGTTGACGATATCGAGTGTCGTCACGTGGGCGGCTTTGGCGAAGGCCGCATCGGTTGCGGCCTTGTCGCCGTGGCCCCATGTGTAGCAGACGTTGTCGGGCACTTCGTCGTGCACGGCGGGCTGGCCCGGATCGGCTGCATGCGCCGTATTCACCACGGCGGGCAGCACGTCGTAATCCACCTCGATCAGTTCGGCCGCGTCTTTCGCCTGTTTCACCGAATGGGCAATCACCAGTGCGACCTGGTCGCCCACGTGGCGCACCTTGGTATGGGCCATCACCGGGTGCGGCGGCTCGTTCATCGGCTTGCCGTCGACGCTATGGATCAGCCAGCCGCACGGCAGGCCACCCACGTTATCCGCGGCCATATCCGCGCCGGTGAACACGCCCACCACGCCGGGCGATTGTTTTGCCGCAGCCGTGTCGACGCTTTTGATCCGCGCATGCGCATAGGGTGAGCGCAGAAACACGGCATAGGTTTGCTGGGGCAGGACGACATCGTCGGTGTACTGACCATTGCCGGTCAGGAACCGGTAGTCTTCCTTGCGCTGAACGGAGGCGCCAATCAGCGGATGCGGGTCGGGTGCGTTCATCGTCGTCTCCTCAGGCCGTGACTGTGTCGGTGGCGAGAGCAGCGGCGCCGCACTTCATGCCGGCTGCGCCTTCCAGGACGGCCTTGACGATGTTGTGATAGCCCGTACAGCGGCACAGATTGCCGTCGAGCTGGGCGCGCACATCCGCTTCGGTGAGATCGGGCTGACGTTGCACCAGCGCGGTGGCGCTCATCACCATGCCGGGCGTGCAGAAACCGCACTGCAGGCCGTGGCAGGCGCGAAATGCGGCCTGCATGGGATGCAGTTCGCCGTCTTTCGCGAGACCTTCGATGGTGGTGATCTCGGCGCCTTCAGCCTGCACGGCGAGGATGTTGCACGATTTGATCGCGCGTCCGTTCAGATGAACGGTGCAGGCGCCGCACTGGGCGGTGTCGCAGCCGATGTGTGTGCCGGTGAGCCGGAGTTGATCGCGCAGGAACTGGACAAGCAGGGTTTGAGGTTCGATTTCGGCGGTAACGGGCGCGCCGTTCACCGTCAGACTGATGCTGATCGCCATGAACTGTCTCCTATGTCCCGGGCAACATGGTTGCGAGGGGGATCGAGACCGGCACGGGCCCACGTTTATTACCTACCGCCTGCCTGCTATGAGGGCTCGCTTCGGTTTCTGGTTTTTATGGTTCCACCGAAAAGTAAAGCACAAATCGGTGAGGGGTGCTATCGGGGGAAATCGTCCACGTAGCCCGGAATGCGGCGACACGCTGCGTACGACACGGCGGCCGAACAGGAAAAAACGGCACGCTGCGTGAGCAGGCGTGCCGTTTCAGGAGGCGCTTCGTCGAGCGCCGGCGAGCGTTTAGTTGGCGGTACTCAGTTTCCCAAGACGATTCCCTCAGTGGCTCTGCGCCCCGTGCCCAAGTTTTGAATGACGGCGCGAGTAGCCGAAATAGATCGCCATGCCGATTACCAGCCAGATCACGAACGCAACCCAGGTGATGAGCTGCAGGTTGATCATCAGGAACAGGCACGATGCCACGGCGAGCACCGGCACCACCGGCACGCCGGGGCAGCGGAAGGCACGCGGCAGGTCCGGATGAGTCTTGCGCAGGATCAGCACGGCAATGGACACCATCGAAAACGCCGCCAGCGTGCCGATATTGATCAGTTCCGCGAGCACGTTGAGCGGCACCAGTGCGCCGATCAGACCGAAGAAAATGCCGACGAGCCATGTGGTGAAAAACGGCGTCGCAAAACGCGGATGCACGCGCGAGAGCTTCGCGGGCAGCAAGCCGTCGCGCGACATGGCGAAGATCACGCGCGTCTGGCCGTAGGCCATTACCAGAATCACGGTCAGCATGCCGAGCACGGCGCCCAGATCGATAAAGCCGGCCACCCATTTCTCGCCAGCCACCTGCAGCGCGTACGAAACCGGATGCGAGATATTGGCGAACTGCGCCGACGGCACGATACCCGTCACGACCGCCGCCACCGCCACGTACAGCACCGCGCACACCCCAAGCGAGGCAATGATGCCGATCGGCAGGTCGCGCTTCGGATCCTTCACCTCTTCGGCGGCGGAAGAAACGGAATCGAAGCCGATAAACGCGAAGAACATCACTGCTGCCGCGCCAAACACGCCGTTCCAGCCGTTCGGCATGAACGGATGCCAGTTGGCCGGCGTGACGTGAAACACCCCGACGCCGATCACCAGCAGCACGACGATCACCTTGATCGCCACCATGATGTTATTGATGCGCGCGGACTCGCGGATGCCGACTGACAGCAGCGCGGTGATGGCCATCATCACGAGGAAAGCGGGCAGGTTGAATAGGGTGGCATGGCCGGGCAACGCGCCTGGCGCGGCCGACAGGGCGACTGGCAGCGTCACGCCGAAGCCCGCCAGCAGCGATTGCAGATAACCCGACCAGCCGACCGACACGGCCGAGGTGGCGAGCCCATATTCGAGCATCAGGTCCCAGCCAATGATCCAGGCGGCCAGTTCGCCCAGGGTGGCATACGAATAGGTGTAGATCGAGCCGGCCACGGGAATGGTCGAGGCGAATTCGGCATAGGCGAGCGCCGCGAAGCCGCAGGCGATGGCCGCGATGATGAACGACACCATCAGCGCCGGACCCGCCTGCACGGCGCCGGTGCCGGTCAGGACGAAGATGCCGGTGCCGATGATGGCGCCGACGCCGAGGAAGGTGAGGTCGAGCGCGCCGAGGGTCTTCTTCAGGCCGCCGCTTTTGCTGCTGGCCGCGATCATGTGCTCGACGCTTTTCTTGCGAAACAGGGACATTGGCGTGGATCTCCGGTAGTGCACGCATGTTGCGCGCCGAATGTCGGGAGCCGATTATCTTATCGGATGTGCGGGCGCTTATCTGTCCCCGTGACCCGCCCGGAGGGCGCGCCGGTGGGTAAATGGTGCGGAAATGCGGGGTTTTGAGCAGCAGCCTTGCTGGCTGACCCGCCTATGCACCAAAGCTTTTTCGCGACAGTGCCGCGCGTGGGCGGGAATCGCCTGATGATGCAGGACACAGCGCGGGACACGCGACTGCGCGCCGTCAGCCGCCGTGTGGTCCTGATGGCGCTTATCCGGCCATCGCGGGATTCAGGTCGACGAGCCGGTTGCTCATGACATAGAAGGTGAGTTCGGCGTTGTTGCGCAGCTTCATTTTTTCGAGCAGCCGCGTGCGGTACACGCTCACGGTCTTCACCGACAGCGACAGCGCATGGGCGATATCCGTCAGGCGCTTGCCCGAGGCGAGCATGCAGAGCGTTTGATACTCGCGATCGGACAGCTTTTCGTGCGGCAACTGCTCGCCGTCGAACGAAACGTAGTCGGCGAGCGCCTCGGCCATGGCCGGGCTGACGTACTTGCGGCCCGCCGCGACCTGCTGGATCGCGCCGATCATCTGGGCGGTATCGACGGTCTTCGACAGGTAACCGGCCGCGCCGGCCTTCAGCGCGCGGACCGCATACTGGTCTTCGCGGTACATCGAAAACATCAGCACCGCCGCGCGCGGCGCCTTGCGCTTGAGACGCTTGAGCACTTCGACACCGCTCATGTCGGGCAAGGAGATGTCGAGCAGGATCACGTCGTAGACGTGCCGCGCCACCGCGGTCAGCGCTTCGGCGCCGGTTTCCGCCTCGGCCACTTCGAGCGCGACGCCCCGGTCTATCAGCAGTTGCCGGACGCCTTGACGAACCACGGCGTGGTCGTCGACGAGCAGGATACGCAGGCTCATGACAGGTCGCTCACGAAGAGAAAGGCGCGGCGACGCGTTCGGCAAGCAGCGCATCCCACGCGAAACGCGCCCGCACGAGGGTGCCGCGGGCAGGCGTCGCGGCCACGTGGCGTCGTGTGCCGATCTGCACGCTGCCGTCGAATGCGGCGCAACGGGCTCGCATGCCGGCGAGGCCGAAATGGCCCCGGCGCAGGCGGGCCTGTGGCGTGAGGCCGATGCCGTCGTCGCTGACGACGAGCATCAAGTGACGGCGGCTGACTTCAAGGCGGACCTCGGCCGCGCTGGCGCGGGCGTGCTTGGCGACGTTGTTGAGGGCTTCCTGGGCGACCCGGAAGATCGCGAGCGCGGCAGCGGCCGGCAAGCGCGTGAGCCGGTCATCGGTGGCGCACTCGAAGCGCGTGAGCAGTTGCGTGCGGGCGGCGAAATCGCCGGTCCATTGCGACAGGGCGCTAACGAGGCCGGTTTCGAGCGAAGGCGCATGCAATTCGGCGACCGCCTGGCGGGTGGCTTCAGTGGCGGCGTTGAGCGAGCGGCGCGCAACTTCGAGCGCGGCGGCGCATTGCGGCGGCGCATCGGCGGGAAGCCACGTTTCGACGCCGGCGAGCGCGAAGTGCGTCGCGGTCAGTTCGGCGCCGACGCTGTCGTGGAGTTCACGGGCCACGCGCTCGCAAGCGGCTTCGTGGGCATGGACGAGTTCAGTGGACAGTTCCAGCACGCGGGCCCGCAGAAGGGCGATTTCGCGCTCGGCGGAGCCGCTGGCGGCTGTCCCGTCGGGACCGTGGCGGGCGGCGGAAGGGGGCACATGCGCGGTGATCGGTACGACAATCGACGTATCCATGACTCTCCCACTCAGGATGCTGTCTGAACAGCAAACCGGGTGCGCTTCGACGGCGTGAAGACAGCAGAACGCATGCGAAATTCCGACTTGGTGATGCATCCGCGGCGCATATCGGCACGACGGACAAACCACTACGACGCAGCGTAACGAGATTTACATTTGGTAACAAATCGGATGTAACCCTGGTGGACGCGTAACAGCATCCGAAATGCGCCGCGATCATATCTCAAAAAAGCAAAAGAAGTAGGCAGCACAAGGCTTGGCGTGGGGTTTTTGCGCCAGGAATTTGATCTGATTGACAGATCGTATGCGTTTTGTGTGTAGGAAAAATGCTGACATCGGAAGTGAGGCTGTTTGCAGTATTTGTAACCTGATTGCGTCGTCAGATATCTCGGGTCGTTTTCCTGGCGCAAACCATAATCGTACGGTCGTTCTATTTTCGGTATCCTGCGAGCGATCGGTCTGGTTGCCGCGTGCCTGCAGCGCGCGATTCGCCGGCCACGCCAGGCGCCAGTTCATTTCCCTCATTCCGCGAAGAGACCCACCATGTCGTTGATTCTTTCCCGCCGTGATCTGAATTTCGTGCTGTACGAATGGCTCAAGGTCGAGCAACTGACACGCATCGAGCGTTACGCGGATCACTCGCGCGAGACTTTCGACGCCGCGCTCGACACGTGCGAGAAGATCGCCACGAATCTGTTCGCGCCGCACAACAAGAAGAACGACCAGCACGAGCCGCATTTCGACGGCGCCACGGTCACGGTGATCCCCGAAGTCAAAACGGCGCTGAAGGCGTTCTGCGACGCCGGCTTGATGGCGGCCGGGCAGGACTACGAACTGGGCGGGATGCAACTTCCGCTGGTCATGGAGAAGGCGGGCTTCGCGTGGTTCAAAGGCGCGAACGTGGGCACCAGCGCGTATCCGTTTCTCACCATTGGCAACGCCAATCTGCTGCTTGCGCACGGCAGCGCGGCGCAGATCGACACCTTCGTGCTGCCGGAATTGCAGGGCCGTTTCTTCGGCACCATGTGCCTGTCCGAGCCGCAGGCCGGTTCGTCGTTGTCGGACATCGCCACCCGGGCAGACTTCGAGGGCGAGTCGCCGCTCGGCGCGCAATACCGGCTGCGCGGCAACAAGATGTGGATTTCGGGCGGCGAACATGAGCTTGCCGAGAACATCGTGCATCTGGTGCTCGCCAAGATTCCAGGCCCGGACGGCAAGCTGATCCCCGGCGTGAAAGGCATCTCGCTGTTCATCGTGCCCAAGTATCTGGTCAACCCGGATGGCTCGTGCGGCGAGCACAACGACGTCGCGCTGGCCGGCCTGAATCATAAGATGGGTTACCGCGGCACGACCAACTGCCTGCTGAATTTCGGTGAAGGCACGAAGTACACGCCGGGCGGCAAAGGCGGGGCGATCGGCTACCTGGTGGGCAAACCGCATCAGGGGCTTGCCTGCATGTTCCACATGATGAACGAGGCGCGGATCGGCGTCGGTCTCGGCGCGACCATGCTCGGCTATACGGGCTATCTGCATGCCCTCGACTACGCGCGCAATCGTCGGCAGGGGCGGCTGGTCGGCGCGGGTGGCAAGGATCCCGCCGCGCCGCAGGTGCGGCTCGTCGAACATGCCGATATCCGCCGCATGCTGCTGGCGCAGAAGACCTACGTCGAGGGCGGTCTCGCGCTGAACCTGTATTGCGCGCGTCTGGTCGACGAAGCGCGCGCCCTCACCGATCCCGTTGAACAGGAAGAGATGGCGCTGCTGCTCGATCTCCTGACGCCGGTGGCCAAGAGCTGGCCGTCGCAGTGGTGCCTGGAAGCCAACAATCTGGCGATTCAGGTCCATGGCGGCTACGGTTACACCCGCGAATACAACGTCGAGCAGTTCTATCGCGACAATCGGCTCAATCCGATTCACGAAGGAACCCACGGTATTCAGGGACTCGACCTGCTGGGCCGCAAGGTCGTGGTGAAAGACGGCGCAGCCTTACGGCTATTCGTGGCACGGGTCGACGCGAGCATCAGCCGCGCTATAGGGCGCGGCGACGCGGCGCTGGCTGGGCATGCGCAGGCGCTGGGCGCGGTGATGGGGCGTTTAGCCGAGGTCACCGGCATCGTATGGGCGTGTGGCGACCTGAACCTGACGCTCGCCAACGCGACGGTGTATCTGGAGGCGTTTGGTCACATCGTGGCGGCGTGGATCTGGCTGGAACAGGCACTGGTGGCGCAAGCGGCGCTGCCGCAGGCCGTCGGTACAGATGGGGATTTCTATCGGGGCAAGCTGGCAGCCGCCGACTATTTCTTCCGCTGGGAATTGCCGAGGACGGGGCCGCAATTTGATTTGCTGGCGTCGCTAGATCGCACCACGCTGGATATGCAGGACGCGTGGTTTTGAGGTCCGCTGACTCCGTCACGTCGCACCATGCAGCTCAACGGAAGTTCTGGCGGGGCGGAGATCTGGCGGAGGGCAGCGGCTTCTTGAGAGGCTCAGATTTGCCGCTTCGTGTCGTGTCTTGTCGTGCCCCAAGGGGGCGAGGAAGTCGAGGCGACCTGAAAGTTGGTTGAGAGACTCGAAGCGACCCGAAGGTTAGTCGAGAGACTCGAAGCGATCTGAAGGCTGATTTAGAGCCTCCAAACCCGCCGCTCAAAGAACTGCGCAGCGTTTCACCACACGGTGAGCACGCTGCGTCCACCATCCCTGCAGTTAAAGCCCAACTTAGCCCACGAACGCCTTTTCGACGACGTAGTGGCCCGGCGCATTGTTGCTGCCTTCCTGGAAACCCGCGTCGTCGAGCAGCTTGCGCGTGTCGCGCAGCATGTGCGGGCTGCCGCACAACATGACGCGGTCGTTTTCCAGCGAGAAGCCCGGCACGCCGAGGTCGGCGAACAGCTTTTCGGTTTCGATCAGTTCGGTGATCCGGCCACGGTTCTGGAATGCCTCACGTGTGACGGTGGGGTAATACAGCAGCTTTTCCTGCACCAGTTCGCCGAGGTGCTCGTGCGCCGGGAGGTGGTCGGTGATGTATTCCTTGTACGCCAGTTCGTCGACGAAACGGCAGGTGTGCGTGAGGACCACGCGCTCGTAACGGTCGTAGATGTCCGGATCCTTGATGATCGACATGAACGGCGCGAGGCCCGTGCCGGTGGACAGCAGCCACAGCGTCTTGCCGGGCAGCAGGTTGTCCGCCATCAGCGTGCCGACCGGCTTCTTGCCGATCAGAACCTGGTCGCCCACCTTCAGATGCTGCAGGCGCGAGGTGAGCGGGCCGTCCTGAACCTTGATGCTCAGAAATTCCAGATGCTCTTCGTAGTTCGCGCTCGCGAGGCTGTAGGCGCGGATCAGCGGCTTGCCGTCGACTTCGAGGCCGACCATCGTGAACTGGCCGTTTTCGAAGCGAAATGACGGGTCGCGGGTGCAGGTGAAACTGAACAGCGTATCGGTCCAGTGATGGACGCTCAGGACGGTTTGTGAATTCAGGTTGCTCATGGCTTCTTGGATGGTGCGAAAACAAAGACGGCCAGACGAATAGCCGGCCGGCACGGCAAGGGCGATGCTGCGCTAACCCCGTGGTTGACCGACTGCTAAAGGAAAATGATGCGCAATCCGCCATTTTACCGCGCTTGCCACCTTGAGGTGGCGGCGCGGCATCGAGCATGCTCAGGCGGTTGCCGGACTTGCGGCTTCGGAACGGCACATATCGGAGCACGTCGGCGGGGGTACAGCCGGGGTTCAGCAGCGGTACGGCGATGGGCGAAATGCGCGTGGTGCGTGTCGCCGTCCGGTGAGCGGATCGCATGCCGGTAGGCACACGCCCTCACAACAAGTTTTTGGGATGATACAGAAAGCCGTCGCGCAGTGCAGCATTGACCCTGCTCGCGGGACGGCAAAAGGAGCAAAAATCCCACAAAACGGCGCTAAAGATCAGGGAAAAAGGCAATTTTGCCGTCTATAGGCCGCAGAATCGGGACTGCCGCTGCCGCTGCCGCTGCCGCTGCCGCTGCCGCTGCCGCTGCCGCTGCCGCTGCCGCTGCCGCTGCCGCTGCCGCCAATCGGCCAATCAACCCGACCACTCCCCAGCCAGACCGTGCGCGCACGCGCGCTTCAGCCGCAAACTCCGCCTTCAGCCCGCCACGGCAGCCGGGCGCTTGCGCGCACGCTGCTTCAGTACCCGGGCCTGCATGACGATGACGGCCAGCAGGAACACACCGCGAATCACCGATTGCCAATAGGCCGACAGGCTGATGAACCCCAGCCCGTTTTCGAAATTGAGCAGGTTGAACACCAGGCCGAGCAGCAGAACACCGGCAATGGTCATCGCAATCGAGCCTTCACCGCCCGTCAGCAATGTGCCGCCCAAAACCACGGCGGAGATCGCGAACAGCTCCCAGCCGACGCCTTCGTTCGGTTGTCCCGCGCCGAACTGCGCGGCGAGGATCACGCCCGCCATGCCGGCCAGCAGCCCGCTCACCGCATAAGCCATGATCAGTGTACGGTCGACATTCAGGCCCATCAGGCGCGCCGCCTCCTCACTGCCGCCGATCGCCAGCGAATGCCGTCCGAAGCGCGTGCTGCGCAGCGCGAGCCAACCAGCCAGCGCCGCCACCAGCGCGACGATGCCGGGGATCGGCAGGCCGAACAGATCGCCCTGGCCGAAGTTGCCGAAATTCGAAGCCGGGTCGATCGACACGGCGTCGTTCTTACCCAGCAGCAGCGCGACACCGTGCGCGCCGAGACTGGTGGCGAGCGTCGTGATGAACGGCAGGATCTTCAGACGCGTGATGATGATGCCGTTCAGCACGCCCACCACGAGCCCCGCTGCGGTGCCGGCCACCACGGCGACCCAACCGCCATGGCTGCTGGCGAGCGCGGCGACGACACTGGACATCGCCGCCACCGTGCCGACCGAAAGGTCAATGCCGCCGGTGATGATGACGAACGCCATGCCGACCGAAATCAGCGCGAACATGGAGTTGTAGCGCCAGAACGAATTGATGTTGTAGGCGGAGCCGAAGTGCTCGTAACGCACGAGCCCGAGCACCACGAGGGCGACGAGCGCGAGCAGGATGGGGAGATTCTTTTTCATCGCATCGGGTCCGGAGTCTTGGGGAGCGCAGGCAACGTAATCGGCATGGACGTTCGGGATCAGCGCGAGCGCCGTTGCACGTACACGGCTGCGATGATGATCGCCGCCTTGACGACCAGCGCGGCCGCGTCGGGAATGCCATGCGCGAGCAGGGTGAAGCGCAGCAACTGGATGATCAGCGCGCCGATCAGCGTGCCGCCGATATACGCCTTGCCGCCCGTCAGCGCGGTGCCGCCGACCGCTACCGCGGCGATCGCATCGAGTTCGACACCGAGCCCGACCACGTTCGCATCCGACGACGAATTCACCGAAATCGAAATCAGCCCCGCAAGTCCGGCCAGCGCCGCGCAGATCGTGTAAGCGATCAGCTTGACGCGCGTAGTAGGCACGCCGCAGAGATAGGCGGCCTTCTCGTTGCCGCCGGTAATCAGCAGGTACTGGCCGAACAGCGTCTTGCGCACCACCCAGACGAACAGTGCGACCAGCGCGAACATCAGCAGCACCTGGAACGGCACGCCGCCCACCTTGCCGAGCGCGATCCACTGGAAGGTCGGGTTGTCGAAGGCTTGCAGGCTGCCGTCGGTGACGACCTGGGCAATGCCGCGGCCGGCAATGAACAGCACCAGCGTGGCCACGATCGGCTGCACCGAGAGCTTCGTCACCAGCAAGCCGTTGAACACGCCGCAGGCAGCCGCGGCGAGAACCGGCAGGACGAACGCGAGCGCAATGCCGCCGGGCCCGGGGATGTTCATGAACAGCATCGGCGCCAGTGCGCCGGAAATCGCCATGGACGCGCCCACCGACAGATCGATGCCGCCCGTCGCGACCACCAGCGTCATGCCGATGCCGACGATCACGATCGTCACGACCTGCGTCAGGTTGACGTTGAAGGTTTGCAGCGACCAGAAGTGTTGTGTGAAGAGCAGGTTGAACACCAGCATCGCCAGCAGCACGATGACTTCGCGCTGGATCGTGACGCGGTGGCGCTTCTTCGCCCGTTCCTGCGCGGCGCCATCCACTGCGGGGAGCGGCTGCGCGGCCTGATTGCCGACTGATTTGAGCGACTTAAGCGCCATGACGGTCGCCCTCCAGCGCGTCTTCGATATGGGCCGTGTGGGCCGCTTCCGCGATTTGCGAGGCGCCGTCGCTACCGTACGCGATGGCATCCATGATGCTGCTTTCACTCATTTGTGCGCCATTCAGTTCAGCGACGGTGCGGCCGTCGCGAATCACCACGGCGCGGTCCGCCACGGCGGTCAGTTCTTCCAGTTCCGAGGCCGACAGCAGGACGGCGAGTCCGGCGTCGCGCAGTTCGCGCACGATCCTGGCGACGTCCGCCTTGGCGCCGACATCGATGCCGCGGGTCGGCTCATCGAGCAGCAGCAGCGAAGGTTCGGCCGCCAGCCAGCGCGCGAGCAGTACCTTCTGCTGATTGCCGCCGGACAATTCGCGAATCGGTTGATCCGGCGAGCGCAGCTTGATGCCGAGCGAGGCAATAAAGCGCTCGACGATGACCTGCTGCTTTTTCACGTCCACCACGCCATGTCTGGCGAGCGTGCGCAGGCAGACTAGCGTGAGGTTGTCGCGCACGGACAGCTCGGGGACGATACCGTCGCCCTTGCGGTCTTCGGTGAGATAGGCAAGGCCGCGCGCAATGGCGTCCTGTGGCGATTTGAGCGTCACCGTTTCGCCGCCGACGGTGAGTGTGCCGTGCTCGAGCGGATCGGCGCCGAACATCAGCCGCATCGTCTCCGTGCGGCCCGAGCCGAGCAGTCCGGCGAGGCCCACGGCTTCGCCGGCGTGCACTTCCAGCGACACGTCGCTCACCTTCGGATGGGCGCTGAGGTTGTGCACCGCCATGACCTGCGCGCCGCGACGCGCGAGGTTCGCTTCGCGCGCGCTGGTGTCGTCCTGAACGACGGCGGCGAGACTGCGGCCGAGCATCGTCGTGACGAGCTGCAATTTGTCCATGTCGGCCATCGAACTCTGGGCGACGGTCTGGCCGTCGCGCATCACCGTGACGCGATCGCACAGCGCGTAGAGTTCGTCGAGCCGGTGTGAGACGAAGATCACCGCGCGGCCGTCGTCGCGCAGCTTGCGCACCACGGTGAACAGCAGTTCCACTTCGCGTTCGTCGAGTGACGAGGTGGATTCGTCCATGATGACCATCTTGGCGTCGGACGATACCGCGCGGGCCAGCGCCACCATCTGCTGGATCGCCGTCGAATAGGTGCGCACGGGCTTCTTCACATCGATCTGCAGCCCGAACGATTCGAGCAGCGCAGCGGCGCGCTGCTGCACGGCGCGCCAGTCGATCAGACCATAGCGGCGCGGTTCGCGGCCCAGAAAAATGTTCTCCGCCACTGAGCGGAACGGCACCAGGTTGATCTCCTGATAGATCGTGCTGATGCCCGCTTCGCGCGCTTCTTTCGGAGTGCGGAAATCGATCTCACGGCCTTCGAAGCGCACGGTTCCACCGCCGCGCCGATACGCGCCGGTGAGAATCTTGATCATGGTGGATTTGCCGGCGCCGTTCTGGCCGATCAGCGCATGCACTTCGCCCGCGGCGACGCTCAGATTCGCGTTGCGCAGAGCGGGCACGCCGCCGAAACTGATCTGGATATCCTGCATCTCCAGCAGCGGCGAACGTCCGGCGCTGGGAGACGGCGGCGTGGGGCTGCCGGGTTGCGTCACGTCTATTCTCCTGCTGCAGATGCGGTACGGCGGGCGGCGGAGCGGCTCGCGCCACCTTCCCATAGTAGTGCGTAAGACAAAGCGAAGCGACGGCCCGTCGTGGCACAGGCGCGTCGCTCCGAACCCTTCCCATCCCCCTCGGAGACTGAAGGGGGACGTACTGCGGGACGTCCCCAGTGCCCGGGATGACTGCCTTTTGCACTGGGGATCTCTTTCAGGTGCCCCATGACCCTAAAAGGGGACCACTTCCGGGGCCGGGATACCTTACGGTCGCCGATTCCCGGAGGTGAATCCTCCGGGAGCCGGGGACGTGCTGCGCTGAACGCGCCGGCCTCAATAGCCGTATTGCGTGTTTTGCGCGACGTTGCCCTTGTCGTAGAAGCGGTCGGAGACCTTCACCCATGTCGGGATCTTTTCGCCCTTCGCGTACTTCTGCGCCACATCGCAGGCGAGCGGGCCGAAGAACGGGCTCGACTGCACGCTCGCGCCCAGTTCGCCGGCGGCGATGGCATCCATACCGCCCTTGGTGCCGTCGATCGTCACGATCTGGATGTCCTTGCCCGGCTGCTTGCCGGCGGCCTTGATCGCGGCGATCGCGCCCAATGCCATTTCGTCGTTATGCGCGTAGACCGCGGTCACGTCCGGATGAGCCTGCAGCAGCGTTTCCATCACCTGACGACCCTTGTCGCGCGAGAAATCGCCGTCTTGCGACGCGATGATCTGCATGTCCGGGTGCTTGGCGATCACGTCGTCGAAACCCTTCTTGCGATCGTTCGCCGCGGAGGCACCGGTCGTGCCTTCGAGTTCGATGATCTTGGCCTTGCCGTTGGTGGCTTTCACCATCCAGTCGGCGGCGCGTTGACCCTGGTTGATGAAGTCGGAGCCGATGAAGGTGATGTAGTCCTGGCCGGGCTTGGCGACCGAGTGATCGACGTCGCGGTCCACCAGGATCACCGGAATGCCGGCCTTCTTGGCCTGCAGCACGACCGGCGACAGCGGCTTTTCTTCACGCGGCGGGAACACCAGCAGATCGACGTGCTGCGCGATCATGTTCTGGATGTCCGAAACCTGTTTCGCGTTCGAGCCGTTGGCGTCCGTGACGACCAGCTGCCAGCCGCACTTGGCGGCGGTGTCCTTCATGCTCTTGGTTTCCGCGAGACGCCACGGATTGTTGCTTTCGGTCTGCGCGAAGCCGACCTTCAGCGGGGTTTTGGTGGGGATCCTGGGCAGGGCATCGTCGGCGTGAGCCGTCGCGACGCCGAAACCGAGTGCCAGTGCCACAAGGGATGCAGCCAGCGGAGCTGCGGTCATTCGACCCGTCCGTTGTCCGCGCGATTGCCGTTTGAGCGATGCCATGTCTTCCTCCAGTACCTGGTGAGGTAGGTGTGTATTTGCTTTTGTGCTTCTTCTGCCGATCGGCACTTGCGCGCCCCGTGACCGGACGTGCCGATTATTCCATCCAAAATTATTATCGGTCAATCACTAATAATATTAATTATGGGCGATTTTGCCTCGGTAATTACCCTCACTGAGGCGCGTTCGACGAGCGGACCGTCGAGTTTCACCATGCGATGGCGCACCGGCGCGCCCGCCGCGCGGTTCTGTTCCTCCTGCAGCAGCGTTTCGACCGCCCAGCGGCCGAGTTCATAGTTCGGCAGCACCACGGTGGACAGCGCGGGATGCGTGTGACGGGCGATTTCCTGGTCGTCGTAGCCGAGCACGGAAACGTCTTCGGGAACCCGCAGGCCGAGCTGCTTGATGGCCTCGATCGCGCCGAGCGCGGTCAGGTCGTTGGCGCAAAAAATAGCGGTCGGCGGGTGCGTCTCGCGCATTAGCGAGAGGGTGTGTTCGAAGCCGGCGCCTGAACTCCAGTCGCCGTCGCGCACGAGCTCGGAGGCGAACGGCAGGTCGGCCGTGGCGAGCGCGGTGCGGTAGCCCTTCAGGCGATCTTTCGAGGCGTCCTGCCACGGTTCGCCGTTGATGTAGCCGATCCGCCGGTGGCCGGCGTTGAGCAGATATTCGGTGGCGATATGGCCGCCCGCCACTTCCGCGGGCACCACCGACGACTGGCCGCCTTCGCTGGTGTAGCAGTTGAGCAGCACGGTCGGCACGCGCGACAGCGCACCCGGCAGGCTCACCTTGCGCGTGTAGACGGTGGCGTAGATCACGCCGAACAGGTTCGGGTTCGACAGCGTGGTTTCGAGCACCTGTTGCTCGATATCCGCATTGCCGTGGGTCGAGTAGACCGCGAGCATCTTGCCGCTCGCGTAGGCGGCGTCGCGCGCGCCGTCGATGTTGACGACGGGATGCGGGCTCGTCGAGATTTCGTCGGCGAGATAGACGATCAGATTGCGCTCGTCCTTGGAGGCCAGCACCGGTTCGCGCGGCGAGAGCCGGTAGCCGAGATCGTGTGCCGCCTTGAGCACCTTGTTGCGAGTGGCTTCGGAGAACTTCGCGCCGGTTGCGTTGTTCAGGACAAGCGAGACCGTCGATTGCGACACGCCGGTGAGCTTGGCGATATCGGTCATCGTAGGGCGGCGTTGAGTCGATTTTTTCATTGAGCGGGCCGCACTGGAGCGGCGGCAAAAGCGGGGAATGCCAAGGGCATGATCGTGCTGACGGTACCACTAATAATATGCGGTGGGAACGCGCGAAAACCCGTCATTTGGGAGGTCGGACGGGGCCTTCTATCAACTGGATTTTGATCTAAATATTACTAATAATATTGACCTGAGAGTTGCGACGTGCGATTCTCGGTCGCGCGGGGCCATGTCGGCCGCGTTCTGCCTACGGGCTTTCCTATCCTTACCATGCGCGATGTTTCCTTGAATCCGAGCCGGCCAGCCGTAACAGAGCCATTCCAGCTCGACGATCCCGCCTTGATCGCCCTCGCGAGCGGCACGATGCGTTTGCTGGTGGCACCGCATGTCGGCGGTTCGATTGCGGCGTACTACGAAAACGCGGTCGCGGGCCCGGTGCACTGGTTACGGCCGGCCACCGAGGCGGCCCTGGCTGAACGCGATCCGCTACGCATGGGAAGTTTCCCGCTGCTGCCGTACTGCAACCGCATTCGCGATGCACGCTTCGAATTCGACGGCCAGACCATCGATCTTGCCGGCGACGGCAATCTGTTCACTCACGCGTTGCATGGCCATGCGTGGCGTCGTCCTTGGCGGGTTGGCACGCGGACGGCGAGTTCGGTGGAGTTGCACTTCGAACACGAGCCGGATCCGCAGATGCCCGGCGACTGGCCGTTTCGCTATCGTGCGATGCAACGCATCGAACTGGCGGGCGACACGTTGCGCGTGACCTTGTCGGCACACAATCTGGCGGAGCGGCCGATGCCGTTCGGCATGGGACATCACCCGTATTACCCGCGCACCGCTAACACACGCGTGTACGCGCAGGTGCAGGGCATGTGGCATGCCGACGGTGAAGTGCTGCCGACCCACCTCGGCCCGCATCCCGCCGTCGAGGCGTTGCGCGCGGGCATGTCCGCCGACGCGTTCGATCTCGACAACAACTTCGCGGGCTGGTCGCGCAGCGCGACGATTGCGTGGCCGGACGAAGGTCGTCAGCTGACGCTGACGGCGCAGGCGCCGTTCGATCATATGGTGGTGTTTGCGCCGGCGAACGCTGCGCTGCTGTGCGTCGAACCGGTGACGAACACCACCGATTGCTTCAACGCCAACGACACACCCGATCGCGTGGGCGGCTGTGTGCTGATGCCCGACGAGCAGATCACGGCGACCGTGCACTGGACGCCGCAGCGGGTCTAGTTCGAAACCGCGCAGTCGGCAGTTGAGCCGAAGCGCCGCTGCACGGCAGCCGCGCCCCACGGCACCGTGCTATTCAACCCGCAAGCGCGCCATGTACGGCAAATGATCCGAGAGCCACGCGGTTTCCTGCGTCGGCGGGATCCATTCAATGGGTTTCATGCCGCGCACGAACATCTTGTCGAGCGCGAGCGCCGGCGAAAACGCCGGGAAGGTTCGTCCCGATTCGCCGAGCAAGGTCGCCACTTCATGGAGGCCGTGTTCGCCGAAGAGCGGCACCGAGTCGTTACGCCAGTCATTGAAGTCGCCGGCGAGCACGAGCGGTCCTTCCGGCGCTTCTTTCGCAATCCAGTGCGCGATCCAGTGCATCTGCCGCAGTCTTGCCGAGCGTGTGAGCGCCAGGTGAGCACACAACAACGTCACTGAATGACCGGCGAAGGTGGCCCGCGCCACCAGCAGACCGCGTTTCTCGAAGCGGTGCGCGGAGATGTCCCAACGGCCGCTGAGATCGAGCGGATGCGGCGACAGGATGGCATTGCCGTGTCGCCACGAGGGCTTGAACACATTCGGCCCGAGGGCGATCTGCAACTCCAGCGCGCGCGCAATTTCGGTGGCCTGGCAATGCCAGATATCGTCGAGCGGATCGAGCAGCGGTGCGCCGAAATTGCTGGTCAGCACCGGCGCCGGCATGCGCCGCGCCATCGCCTCCTGCAGGAAGTAGGCATCGGCGTGGGTCGACTGCACCCAGCGCTGCATGGCCTGCCACGCCTGAAAGCCAAGAGGCGTGCGCCCCTTGTGCAGGTTCCAGCTGACCGCAATGAAGTCTTTCGGCTGTACGCTCTCGCGGATCAGTTCTTCGGGGTTTCGCATGCCGCTGGGTCCACGGTGTTCGTTGATATCAGGAGTGATCGGCGAGGCCGGCATGGATCCGGTACACGAGGCTCGGATTCTTGTCGACGATCTGCCATGTGGCCCACTGACCGGCCGGCACTTTCAGCCCCGGATGACTGGCGCTCACCTGGCGCGGCTGCGGCGGCAGTTTGCAACCGGTATCGGTCTGCTGGGCGCTGTCGTCCTCGAAGGTTTCCTGCGCGTCGATAGCGAGTGTGACCTGATTCGCGTCGGCCTGCAGCGGCGAGATGGTGAGTGTGCGCGACAGATCGATGCTGCCGCCGGGCGCATCCTTGCAGCCGACATTGTGTTGCACGACCTGATGATGCGTATCGGTGCGCGCCTGGCCGACTGTCGTCGTTCCTTCGAAAGAGTCGATCTGCTGGCCGTCGCGCATCACTTGCAACTGCCATTGCACGACCTGCTGGGCGGCCGGCTGTTGGGCCTGCGCGAGTAACGACGTGCTCAACAACACGGCGACGAAACTGGATTTCCACATGATTGACGGCTCTCCGGGAGCGCTGCGTCCGGCAGGATGACAGGCGCCCATCTTACGCCTGATGGGCACAACGTCTTTCTGACACGAATGTCGGGACCAGGTTCAGCAACACGCTATTTCGCATGAGGATACGGCCCGGTCACGCCAGTGCGCTTCGATCCGGCCGAGGGTTCCGGTGTTAGCAGCAGACCCGCGTGGCTGCTCGCTTGCGCACGAATATGGCCTCGTTACACTGAACCTGAAACGGCGCCTTACCGGTGCCGCAGCAGCAGGACCAGTACGACGGGGTGAGTCATGACAACAGCAATGGTCAAACAGGAAATCGCGGTGGCGTCGTTCAGCAAGGTGTACGACCTCGATCGGGTCGAAGCCGCGCTGAATGATCTTGGCGAAGGCGCGAACGACGCGCTGCGCACCACCTACGAAAAGATGTTGAAGATCGGCAATCTGCGCTTTTGCGTGAAGCCGAACCGGATGCCCTCGATCGACGATCTGGTCGAGGCGCTGCCCAACTTCAGCGAACCGCTCGACGACGTCCGCAAGCAGGTCGCGCTGTGCCTCGAAACCGAGGACCGGCTCGAACTGATGCCGATCCTGCTGCTCGGCGATCCGGGCATCGGCAAGACGCATTTTGCGAAACAGCTCGGGCGGCTTCTGGGCACCTCGTATCACTACGTTGCGATGAGTTCGCTGACGGCGGGCTGGATTCTCTCGGGCGCGTCGTCGCAATGGAAGAATGCCAAGCCCGGCAAGGTCTTCGATGCGCTGGTGCATGGCAGCTACGCCAACCCCGTGATTGCGGTGGACGAAATCGACAAGGCGACCGGCGACTCGCAATACGATCCGCTCGGCGCGCTGTATGCGCTGCTGGAACATGACACGGCGCAAACCTTCATCGATGAATTTGCCGAGATTCCGATCAACGCAGGACACGTCATCTGGATCGCCACAGCAAACGACGAGCGCTCGATTCCCGAGCCGATCCTCAACCGCATGAACGTGTACGAGATTCCGCCGCCGGATCGCGACGGCGCGCGGCGCATTGCGCAATCCATCTACGATGAAATCCGCTCAGCGCACGGCTGGGGTTTGCGCTTTCCTGGCATGCTGGGTGACGCCGCGCTCGATGCGCTGAAACATGCGTCGCCGCGAGAAATGCGCCGCGCGATTCTGAATGGCTTCGGGGCGGCGCGCATCGAGGGCCGCGACTGGATCGGCGCGGACGATATCCGTCTCGACTACGGTAACCGGCGCAAACCGATCGGCTTTTGAGCGACGCCGGACTTTGTTCTACTCACGAAGAAGCCGCCTTCGGGCGGCTTTTTCATGGGCTTGGTGGGCAGCCTTGGCGCGTGAATAGCCGCATGACGCTCAAGCGAATCCCGAGCCTGGATTGTTCTCCTGAACGTAACTGTTTATTGGCTCAATCAGAATGGTTTTTTGATAGTCGTGGCCTACACTGGGCTATCCCGACATGCAGCGGCGCATGACAGCGCCGCTGCATGTCAGACCTGACCCAGCGGTACTGACGAATCTGGAACCCATCATGAAACTCGCTCCCTTTGCACCGTTTGCTGCCTTGCTGATTTCCGCCGCCGTCGCGGTGCCAGCCTTCGCCAGTGCGAACGACGCGGCCACGGTCAACAATGGCCCGAAAACTCGCGCCGAGGTCAAGGCTGAACTCGCGCAGGCGCGCGCCGACGGTGAACTGAGCCTGAACCCGAACGATCCGGCGTATCCGGCGCAGTTCGCCACCGGCGGCTACACGGTGCCGCGGGTTCAGATCAATACGACCCGAAACGGCGTCGAGCGGGACGCCGCGCTCAATCGCACGACTGAACAAAACTGATCGGCCTGGTTCCGCGCTCGTGAGAAGCGAGCGGCTCGTTCCTCGACGGCGTACACTGAAGCTGGGCGACAGACAGAATCAAGACGCAGTAGCAGAACTGGTTCCCCAATCCGATGCCCGCAGTCGTGGCGACTGCGGGCATTCGTTTCTGTACCGCGTCGTACGATTTTGTCATGTGTGCAGGATGCGTTCGACAGCGAGCAGCGAGCCGGATAAAACGGCCGCATCCTGTCTTCATCTTCATCGGATGGACGAGGCAGCGCGCGGGGCGGTAAGCCGCGTCAAGGGACATGGATCAAATCGAATGTGTGGTGATTGGCGCGGGCGTCGTGGGGCTCGCGGTGGCGCGTGCACTCGCGGCACGCGGTCACGAAGTGATCGTGCTGGAGGCGGCCGAGGCCATCGGCGTAGGCACGAGTTCGCGCAATAGCGAAGTGATTCACGCGGGGCTCTACTATGCGCGTGGGTCGATCAAGGCAGGGCTCTGCGTGCGCGGTCGCGAGATGCTGTACGACTATTGCGGGCGGCATGGTGTGCCGCATTCGCGTTGCGGCAAGCTGCTGGTGGCAACCTCGCGCAATCAGATTCCGCAACTGGAAGGCATCATGGCGCGCGGCAGGGAAAACGGCGTGCTCGATCTGATGCGCATAAGCGGTGCCGAGGCGCAGGCGCTGGAGCCCGCGCTGGAATGCGTGGAGGCGGTGTTTTCGCCGCATACGGGAATCGTCGACAGTCATCAACTGATGCTGTCGATTCAGGGCGATGCCGAGCGCGATGGCGCGGTATGCGCATTCCATGCGCCGGTCGAAGCGATCGAGTCGAGCAACGGGCGCTTCGTCGTGAAAGTGGGCGGGGCGGCGCCCACCACCATCAGCGCGGCCTGTGTCGTCAATAGCGCAGGACTGCAGGCCAATGCGCTCGCCCGCAAGATTCGCGGACTCGACGCACGTCACGTGCCGCCGCTCTTTCTCGCGCGCGGCAATTACTTCAGTATCACGGGACGCGCCCCCTTTAGCCGCCTGATCTATCCGATGCCGAACGAGGCGGGGCTCGGAGTGCATCTGACCATCGATCTCGGCGGCCAGACGCGCTTCGGTCCGGATGTGGAATGGGTCGACGCGATCAACTATGACGTCGATCCGCGCCGTGCGGATTCCTTCTACGCGGCGATTCGCGCCTATTGGCCCGCTTTGCCGGACGGCGCATTGCAGCCGGCCTACGCCGGCATTCGTCCGAAACTCTCCGGTCCTGGCGAAGCCGCCGCCGACTTCGTGATTCAGGGGCCCGCGGCGCATGGCGTCCGTGGTCTGGTCAATCTGTTCGGGATCGAGTCGCCGGGGCTAACCGCGTGTCTGGCAATCGCGCAGCGCGTCTGCGAACTGGCGGGGCGGGCCTAGGCAGGCCACCCGGCCCGCAGCGAAGTACCGATTCGTTATCTCTATCATTTGAACGCTCACGGGGGGCGGCTTCATTGCTATGCTTGGGAACGCTGTCGTCAGAACGGCGTTTGTCCAATACAAAATGGAGTGAGTCCCCATGAAGTCATCCCGTCGTAGTTTTCTGATTACGAGCATTGGTGTCGCATCGACGCTCGCGCTGTCGCGCCAGGCCTTCGCCGACGCCCCCAAAGTCACCGAAACCGATCCAACCGCTCAGGCGCTCGGCTACAAGCAGGACGCGGCCCAGGTCGACAAGGCCAAATACGCCAAGTACGCCGCCGGTCAGGACTGCGGCAACTGCAGCTTTTTCCAGGGCAAGGCGGGTGATCAGTGGGGCGGCTGCCCGATGTTCGGCGGCAAGCAGGTCTCGGCCAAGGGCTGGTGCAGCGCGTACAACAAGAAGGCGTAACTGCTCGCTGGGCTGTCCGGCCATTGCGGCCGGACGTGCATCTTACGCACGCCTGAGGGTTCGCTCCGGCGTGCGTGATTCAATTGCGCGCCGGCATCAACGGCGGTCTTCTGGAGAACCAGGGACGCGCCGCTTCCAGTTGCGCGGCGAGTCGCAATAGCGTCGCTTCGCCACCCTCGCGGGCGGCGAACTGCACGCCGACCGGCAGGCCGCGTGCATTCCAGTAGAGCGGCACCGACATGGCCGGATGCCCGCTCAGATTGAATATCTCCGTGCAGCCGGCCCAGGCGAAGGCCTTGTCGGCTGCTTCCGCCAGCATCTTCCTCATGAGCGGCTCGATGGGCATGGCCGTGACCGCGCGCATCTGCAGACGCTCGCTCTGGGTGGGCTGCATCTCGCCGATCTTGATCGGCGCGGAAGCCAGCGTCGCGCAGAGGATCACGTCGTAGCGCGACAGCAGGTCGGTCAGCTTGACGGTGATCCGGCGTTGCTCTTCAAGTGCGTTGGGCAACGCGCGCTCGCCGAGTTTGCGGCCGATTTGCGCCATCGCCCATGTGGCGATTTCGAATTCGTCGCGCGTGGGTTTCCGACCGGTAATGCGCTCCGCATTCAACACCATGTCGCGAGTCGTCACCGAACACAGCATCAGGAAAGCATGGCGCACGGCTTCGAAATCGATGCCGAGCGTGACCGGTTCGACATGGTGGCCGAGCGATGCGGCGAGTTGCGCCGCGTCGTCGAGCGCCGCGCGCACGTCGCCGGACAACGTGGGCGCGAGCATCGGGTCCGTCACGTAGGCGATGGCCAGTGGCGGGCAAGGCTCGCCGACTGCACCCAGAAACGTGCCGGGTGCGCCGGCAGGCTGGCGTCCGGTTTGTCCCGTCATGAAATCGAGGAGCAGGGCGCTGTCGCGCACGCTGCGCGAAACGGCATGATCGACGCCCAGCTCGCCGGGGGCGTTCGTATAGGTCGTGGGAATGCGCCCGCGCGACGGCTTGAGGCCGAACAGCCCGCAGCACGAGGCTGGGATGCGGATCGAACCGCCGCCGTCGGAAGCATGCGCGAGCGGCACGATGCCGGCGGCGACCGCGGCTCCCGCACCGCCGCTCGAGCCGCCCGGCGTGTGATCGAGACTCCAGGGGTTGCGGCACGGCCCGAACAGTTCGGGCTCGGTGTAGGGCATCTGCCCCAGTTCCGAGGTGCTCGTCTTGGCGAAGATATTGAGGCCGGCGGCGCGCGCCAATGTCACGACAGGCGCGTCTTCAGTGGGCACGTAGTGCCGGTAGTGGCGGCTGCCCATCGACATTCGCAACCCCGCAACCGGCGCGCCCAGATCCTTGATCAGATAGGGCACGCCTGCGAACGGACCGGCGCCGGGCACGTACGCCTGATCTTGCGAGGCGCGTTCGCGGGCCGCCTCGTAATCCTTGAGAACGATCGCATTGATGGCGGGGTTGGCTGCTTCGGCGCGCGCGATGGCAAGGTCAAGCAATTCGCGCGCGCTGGCTTCGCGGGTGCGGACCAGATTGGCGAGGCCGATTGCGTCATGGGCCAGGTAGTCGGATAGCACGCCGGATGCGCCTCGCAATATTAATAGAGATGTTCGCCGAGGAACGTCAGCGTGCGACCGTGCGCGAGCGCGGCAGCGTGCTGGTTGTACGACGCGCGGTCGGTGCAGTTGAAGCCATGATCGGCATTCGCATAGATATGGAATTGCGCATCGCCACGACCCGCGAATCGCTCCTGCACCTGGCCCACCGCTTCCATTGGAATGCCGTGGTCGAGCTCGCCGTAGTGGAACTGCATCGGCACCTTGATCTTCGCCGCTTCGTCGAGCAGGTTCTGGATGCCGCCGCCGTAATAGCTCACGCCAAGGTCGATCGTGTTCTGTGCGGCAGCCAGGTAGGCGAGGCGCCCGCCGAAGCAATAGCCGATGGCTGCAACCTTGCCGGTCACTTCGGGCATGGCGCGCAGGGCAGCGGCTGTCGCGCCGATGTCCGCCACGGCGAGACCCACGTCGGTCTTCTGCAGAATTTCGATGCCTTTGTCACGGTCGGCGCCGGCGTAGGTCAGTTCGACGCGCGGCTGGGTGCGCCAGAAAATATCCGGCGCGAGCGCGACGTAGCCATCCTGCGCGTACTGCTCGGCCACCGCGCGGATATGGCTGTTCACGCCGAAGATTTCCTGAATGATGATGACGGCCGGACCCTTGCCGCCTTTGGGCAACGCCAGGTAGCCCTGGAAACTTTCATTGCCGGCCGGGATATCGATCCATCGCGATGTCACACTCACGTCGTACTCCTTCCATTTACTGTGGGCGCAGGCGGGTATTGCCCGCAGCGGGCGGTCAGTTTGCCACTAAAAAAGAAAGGCCGTATTGCGGGGTCCGCGGCGACGCAGCGGCCGTGGCGCGGGCAGGCTGAAGGCGGGTGCGCCGGTACACTATGAAGAGGCCGCTTCGTCTCATTGAATCCTTATTGAGGCAATTAACGGTTTAGGCCGAAGGTTTAAGCCGGAAAACCGTTTAGACGGATCGACCCAAAAATCCGGCGCTTAGCGGAAACCCGCATGGGCCGGTGCTTTCCGGGGTAGCAAACGATTCACCATTCGACCTCGTAGGATAAACGCTATTGGTGTTCATCCCACTTCCTCAAAAAAGTCCCACAAATTAATTTGATCGCCTACACTTGCGCGCAAGTACGCTTAGCCGCCTGCCACAAACAGACCGGTTTGCGTGCTGGCCAAGTGCATAACGATGCAACCGGCGTGGTCGTCCACGGGATTGAGCGACACGAGAAGGAAGCGGGGCACAGGGCGATTACGTTGTTTTTGGGACCGAAACTGGAGACTTACATGAACATCAAGATTCAAAAGCTGTTGCCGATCAGCGCTGCTGCCATGTTGTTTGCGTCGTTGGCAACGGGCGCGGTGGCGGACGAGGTCGTCAAGATCGGCCACGTCGCACCGCTTACTGGCGGTATTGCTCACCTGGGTAAAGACAACGAAAACGGCGCTCGTCTGGCGGTTGAAGAAATCAACGCCAAGGGTCTGACGATTGGCGGCCAGAAGGTCACGCTGCAACTCGACGCACAAGACGACGCAGCTGACCCGCGTACGGCAACGCAAGTTGCACAGAAGCTGGTTGACGACAAGGTTGTCGCCGTGGTCGGCCACTTGAACTCGGGCACGTCGATCCCGGCTTCAAAGATCTATAGCGATGCAGGCATCGTGCAGATCTCGCCGTCGGCAACGAACCCGGCTTACACGCAACAGGGTTTCAAGACGACGTATCGCGTCGTGGCGACCGATGCGCAACAAGGCCCGGCACTGGCTAACTACGCAGCCAAAGACCTGAAAGTGAAGAGCGTCGCGATCGTCGACGACTCGACCGCTTATGGTCAAGGTCTGGCGAACGAGTTCGAGAAGACCGCCAAGTCGCTCGGCCTGAACGTGATGTCGCATGATGCGACCAACGACAAGGCAGTCGACTTCCGCGCCATTCTGACGAAGATCAAGGGCGAAAACCCTGACGCGATCATGTACGGCGGCATGGACGCAACCGGCGGCCCGTTCGCCAAGCAAGCCAAGCAGCTCGGCCTGCGTGCGAAGGTTCTGGCGGGTGACGGCGTGTGTACCGACAAGCTGTCGGACCTGGCTGGCGACGCAACCGACAACATCGTCTGCTCGGAAGCCGGTATGGCGCTCGAAAAGATGGCTGGCGGCAAGGCGTTCGAAGCCAAGTACGAAAAGCGTTTTGGCCAGCCGATCCAGATCTACGCTCCGTTCACGTATGACGCTGTGTACATCATCGCTGATGCTATGAAGCGTGCTAACTCGACGGATCCGGCAAAGATCCTGGCAGCGATGCCGACGACCGACTACAAGGGCGTGATTGGCGAAACGACGTTCGATTCGCACGGCGACCTGCAGCACGGCGTGATCTCGCTGTACGACTACAAGGCGGGCAAGAAGACGCTGCTGGACGTGGTCAAGATGTAATTTCATGCCGCATGACGGCGGGCGTTTTGCCTGCCGTCCAACGGATGATGCAAGGCACGTGTTTTTAGAAACGCGTGCCTTTTCTTTTGGGCGGTTGCATGAGAGTCTATCGATCGTACAAATAAAATATTGGGAGATGACGTGACCCGATCGATCGACGACTGGCGTCGCTGGATAGCCGAAAATCTGCTGCTGGACGCAGCGCCCCCCGCGTTGCATGCCGTGCTCATGCAACAGGGCTTCAATCCCGAAGAAGCCGCACTCGAAATCAACACCGCGTTGGCCAGCCCGTATCTGCAGGGCGGTACACGTCTGCGCAACCGTTTGCGCAAGCGCGACTGGACGTTATCCGTGTATGGCCAGTTGAGCCGTATGCGAGACAGTGGCGGTGCCGTGCAACGGCGCGAGCGGCTCTCGCGTGATGAATTCTTTGAGCAGTACTACTTTCAGAACCGGCCGGTGATTATCTCGGGCGCATTCGATTCGTGGCCGGCGCGCACGCTATGGAATTTCGATTACTTTCGTGCTCGCTGCGGCGATTGCGAAGTTGAAGTACAGTTGGGTCGCAACGCCGATCCCAACTACGAAATCAACCAGCCGAATCTGAAGCGAATCATGCCGTTTCGCGAGTATGTCGATCTGGTCGAGAAGAGTGGACCGACCAACGACTTTTATATGACGGCGAACAACACCTCGCAAAATCGTCAGTCTCTAGCGGCGTTATGGGCGGATACGCCGACGATTCGCGAGTATCTCGATCCCGCGTCGGCCGATACCGGCTTTTTCTGGTTTGGTCCGGCCGGCACGAAAACACCGTTTCATCATGACCTCACCAATAATTTCATGGCGCAGGTGATCGGACGCAAACGGGTCAAGCTGGTGCCGATGTCGGATACGCCGCATATGTATAACCACTTGCACTGTTATTCGCAGGTGGATGGAAGTGCGATCGATGTCGCGCGTTTTCCGGACGCGCAGCAGGCGAACCTGATCGAATGCACGATCGGACCCGGCGACCTGCTGTTCCTGCCGATCGGCTGGTGGCACTACGTCGAGGGCCTCGAAGCCTCCGTCACGATGACGTATACCAACTTCGTCGTACGCAACGACTTCTGCAATACCTACGATACCTATCACGAACTCTAGGCGCGCAATACGCTGCTCCGGGGCGTGATGTCATTCACGCCCGGACGATAAAAAACAGCGGACCGGTTGCCCGGTCCGCCGCCTCCCTGGTACTGCTTTTTTTGCCTTCGTTATTTCTTGGGTATCAAGCCGCCGAGGAGACCGCCTGAGCTGCTGCCGCCCGAGGTGCTGCTGCCGGATGTCGCGCTGGTGAGGCCGCTCGTGAGCGAGCTGACGAGCCCAGTGACGGGTGCGAGCAGGCTGCCGCTGGCTGTAGCGGAACCGCTGGCCGAGCCCGCTACCGTGACGCTGCCGCTCACTGAACCGAGCGCACCGGTCAGTGACGAGACCACCGAGGTCACCGGTGCCAGCGGATTGCCCGATCCGCCTGCCGCGCCACCCAGTGCGCCAGTGACCGAGGTCAGGGCGCCGGTCACCGGTGCCAGCGGATTGCCTGCGCCGCCGCTCGCGCCGCCGAGTGCGCCCGTCAACGACGAGGTCACCGAGGTCAGCACACCGGTGAGCGGCGCCAGCGGGTTACCCGAACTGCCGCCGGTGAGGCCGCCGCTCAGCGTGCCAGGCAAGGCGGTCAGGATGCTGGTGAGTGGCGCCAGTGGCGTGCCGCTGAGCGGGTTGGTACCGCCGCTGAGGATGCCAGTGATCGGCGCAAGCGGATTGCCACCCGTGCCGCCAGTCAGCAAGCCGCCTGCGGACGTGACGGTGTTACCGAGGTTGGTGACCACGCTGCCGAGGTTCTGGCCAATCGGGTTGCCGGTGGCACTGCTGATCTGGCTGCCCGCGCTATCGAGTCCATGGCCGATGGTCGACAGCAGACCGTTCAGCGGCGCACCGAGACCGGTGGTGTTGCCGATGGTCTGCGTCGTCTGGGCGAGGGTGGTCGTGATCGGGGTGATCGCGGTGCTGACCGACTGCGTGACCTGCTCGATCGGGCCGGTCGAAATGGCCGTGCCGAGATGGGTGCCGAGTCCGCTGACTGCGTTGCCGAGCGTCGAGACGGTGCTGCCGAGCGGTGTCGTCAGCGGGCTGAGGGGCGCGGTTGGGCCGGTGCCGAGACTGGTCACTAACTGACCGGCGCTGTTGACCGCCTGGCCCGCGTCATAAACGAGGTTGCCGCTGCTCGAGAGCGTGATGCCAAGCGGATTGGATGAGGCGCCAAGCTGGCCGAGGCCGTTGGTCGCGCCCATGCCGACGGCGGTGACGCCGTTGCCGAGATTCGACAGGATATTGCCGAGCGCGGTGCTGGTCGCGGAGTTGCCGCCGGGGATCGGCGTAAGGCCGATCTGGCTGCCGATCGAAGAGACCGTATGGCCGGACGAGGTGACGACGTTGCCTGTGTTCTGGACGACGACACCGATGGCGTTGGCGCTGGGTGTGGGTGTCGGCGTCGGTGTCGGTGTTGGCGTCGGTGTTGGCGTCGGCGTCGGAGTCGGAGTCGGTGTGGGCGTCGGAGTCGGTGTCGGAGTCGGTGTGGGCGTCGGTGTGGGCGTCGGCGTCGGCGTCGGTGTTGGCGTTGGCGTCGGCGTCGGAGTCGGAGTCGGCGTCGGCGTCGGAGTCGGAGTCGGAGTCGGAGTCGGAGTCGGCGTGGGTGTCGGCGTCGGCGTCGGAGTCGGCGTGGGTGTCGGAGTCGGAGTCGGCGTCGGCGTCGGCGTCGGAGTCGGAGTCGGCGTATGCGAACCACCACCCGAGCCAGCCCCAGTGCCGGTTCCTGCGCCTGCACCGCTTCCCGAACCGCTACCGACTGTCGGCGGCTTATTGACCGTCGTGCCACAGCCTTGAAGAATCATCAGCGACGATACGCACAAGGCGATGGCCGTCTTTTGGAAATTGCGGTTCATGACTCTGCTCCCGGTTATCAAATCGATGGGGAGCTAACTGCAAGCCTTATGCCATTTGTACTATGTGATCAGTCATGCAGAATAAACCTAGAAGAATCAAGGGTCAGCGGAGTGCGACGACGCCCGGACGATCGCCACGCGAGGCGATGTTTCGCGGAACAGGGCCACGCGCCCCGCGCGTGTAACGTAACGCATAACGCGGCATATCCCGGGGGAGGACAGGCGGCAAAACCCGCGACTGACTCACCAGCCGCGCCGTCATCGATCAGATCTTGAGCCGCCGCAACACCTTGGGACCCGCAAACGCAATCAGCGCAGAACACACCGCGACCACCGATAACCCGATCGGCAGACTGGTGACCTGCGCAACCCCGCCGATAATCACCGGACCCAGCAGTAGTCCGAAATAAGCGAGCCCGGCCACATGCGCAAGCCCCTCGGCCGCATGGATGCCCTCGACGCGCGCGGCCGCCGCGAACAGCACCGGCATCATGTTCGCGAGCCCCAAACCCATCAGCGTGAAGCCCGTCAACGCAGCAAACGGATAGGGCAGCAACAGCGCACCGATCATCCCCGCGCACGCGAGCGAGGCGCTTGCCATGACGAGCTGCGGCGCGCCGAACCGGGCACGCACGGCGTCGCCACCGAAGCGGGCGGCCGCCATGCCGCCGGAAAATGCAGCGTAGGCCGCGCTCGCAAGCGCCGGCGTGGCGAGGACGACATCGCGCATATAGACAGTGGCCCAGTCGTACATCGCGCCTTCGGCGATCAGTGCAATCAGCGCGGTCGCCCCCAACGCCCAAAGCGCGGGAGAGCGCCAGCGGTTGGCGCGCGGCGCCGCGGAATCCGGATGGTCGGCGTGCGGCACGTGCGGCAAGACGGCAGGGCACGCGACCAGCAGGACGAGTGTGCTCAGGGTCGCAGCCAATGCGAGATGCATCTCCGGCGGCATTCCGCGTGACAGCAATGCTCCTCCGACGGCAGCGCCCACCATCCCGCCAACACTGAACATGCCGTGCAAAGCTGACATGATCGGCCGCCCCAGGGCCTGTTCGACGGCGCTTGCTTCAGCGTTCATGGCCACGTCGAGCGTCGCCATGCCGGCGCCGAAGAATGCCAGAACGATCAGCAGCAGCCAGTAAGCGGGCACGACGAGGATCAGCGCTGCGCACACGGCCATCGTCAGTCCGCCGGCGAAACAGGCCCGGCGCGTCCCGACCCGCGCAATCCATGACGCATTGGTGGCCATGGCCGTAATCGAACCGCCTGCCACCGCCAGCAAGGCGAACGACAACAGCGCCGGATTCAGATGAAATCGGTCGCGTACGGTCGGGACATGCACCCCCCACGACGCGTACATCATCCCGGCAATAAAGAAGAGCGCCATGGTCGCGAAGCGGGCGCGACGCAACGAGGCGGCTGGCAGATCGCGGTGAGCGGCGGGCAGCGCCAGGAAGTCAGAGGAACGGTCGGACACAGAAGTCTCGTGGGAGAAAAGCAGGATTTCGGCGGAATCAAGAAAGCCGCCTGAAAGCGGAGATTCGATTCTAACGAAGCGACCGGACTCGTGCAGGCCACGCTGCACTAATATTTACTCCTTATGCGGAACGACGGCCGCGCCGCCGCTTTCTTGTGTCGGCCTGCGGCTCGCAATCTATCGAGGACGCGCACTTGAACATTCCCGCTCACGCCCCGCTTCATCTGTTGCATCAGGCCGCTGCCGGCACACTCGCGACTCATTCGCGTCAGCCCGAGGGCTTCCCGTATCCCTCGATCCTGCCGTTTGCGCCGGACGCGCGGCACCGTCCGATGATTCTGGTGAGCCGCCTTGCCGAACATACGCGCAACCTGCAAGCCGATCCGCGAGCAGGTTTTCTCGTTTCGCAAGCGCCCGATGGCGATGTGCTCAACGGCCAGCGGCTCACGTTGCTAGGCGCGTTCGAGCAGGTCGAACCGAAGCCCGAAGCGGTCCGCCGTTACCTGCGCTATCACCCGGATGCCGAACGTTACCTCGCGCTCGGCGACTTCAGTTTCTGGGTGATGTGCCTTGAACGCATGCGCTACATCGGAGGCTTTGGCGCGATGGGATGGCTCGACGGCGCTGAACTCGATCCTCTCGAGCCCGTCGCGTTCGACGAAGAGGAGGCGCTGCTGGCTTTATTCGACGCTCATCCGCAGCGGCCGGAACATCTCGAATGGTTAGGCATAGATCGCTACGGCATCGATCTGCAGAGCGGCAACACGCGAAGCCGCTTCATATTCGACACAGTGGCAAAAGATGGCGAGTCGCTACGCGCGGCGCTGGAAGATTGCATCGCGCGCCATATGGCTAGTTCGTGACCGCCACTATTTCGGGAAAAGCGGATCATTTCACGCATCCGAACTATTATTTCGCATTGATGCCAATATCGGGACGAAAACTCTCATCCCGTGAGATGTTTCTCCTCACAGCGCATTTCGCATTTCATAATTTGAGAATTAAACAGACTATTTACTCGACGCGCACGCTGCCTTTTCCATATCTTGCGAAAAATAGAGGTAAATGAAAGGCGTTGTAAATTTCGGTTAAACGAACGTTTTTGAAACAAGGCATAATTAATTTAACAGTTGGGCTTTTCCACGCTTTCCGTTTTGTGTTAATCTCGCCTGCAAATTCCGAGGCATGAACACCTTCAAAGGGCAAACCGGCTAAGACTGGTAGTCATTTATCCAAACCATAAGGGAACCTATGTCTTCCTACAAGGAACTACTCGCACAGCGAGAGAAGCTGGAAAAGCAGATCGAAGAAGCAAAGTCGCGTGAATACGCGGAAGTGTTGAATGAGATCAAGCAGAAGATGGCTGACTATGGCATTACGCTTGCGGAGTTGGGCGGCGGCCGCAGTACTAAAAATGCCAAGGTAGGTCGTCCGCGTGGCGGCGTTGCGCCGAAATACCGTGACCCGGATAGCGGCAGCACGTGGTCCGGCCGTGGCAAGCCGCCGCGTTGGATTGCTGGTCAGGATCGCGAAAAGTTTCTGATCGCACATTAATAGCAATACCCCGGCGTGCGCTTTAGCGCGCTCCCGGCCAAAGAACCGCGCAACTTTCAAGTGCGCGGTTTTTTTGTTCAATGATCAGATGACACTATGCGCGATGCGATTGTGCGATTCCAGTACACGCGGGCACGCATCCTGTGAAGTCGAAACACGAATACTTCCCGTTTAGATAAGCATCTGATTTAAAAGAGAATTTTAGGGGAATAGACAGTTTGTCACGAGCCGGCGGTTAGAATTCAGTCATTGAAAAATCCCGCGCGCTCGCATGCTTTCTACTCTCGCCGACCAATCCACGCAAAAACATCACGTCGCGCGTAAAAGCACGTTGGTCAGTATCGCGTTGAATACGGTGTTGATGACGTTGCAAATCGTCATCGGCGTGATTGCGCATTCGCAGGCGCTCGTCGCAGACGGTGTGCATTCGCTTGCCGATCTGGTGTCGGATTTTGTCGTACTAATTGCCAATCGTCATAGCGGCGTCAAACCCGATGCCGATCATAATTACGGCCACAGTCGCTATGAGACGGTGGCTTCGCTGTTTCTCGGGGCGCTGTTAATCGCGGTCGGCGTCGGCATGCTGTGGCGGGCGGGAACCCGACTGGCGCATTTGCAGGATATTCCCGCAGTTCACCTGAGCGCGCTCGGCGTCGCAGTGCTGGTACTCGTTTCGAAAGAAGGACTTTTCCGCTACATGCTGCGTGAAGCGCACCGCGTGCGTTCGGCCATGCTGATCGCCAACGCGTGGCATGCGCGCTCGGATGCGGCGTCGTCGCTGGTGGTGGCAATCGGCATTCTCGGTAGTCTGGCCGGCGTGCGGCTGCTCGATCCGATCGCGGCGGCTATCGTGGGCTTCATGGTCGCGCGGATGGGCTGGACCTTCGGCTGGGATGCGCTGCAGGATCTGTCCGATCGCGCGCTCGACGATGTCGCCGCGGATGACGTCCGCAAGCTGCTGTTGTCGACCGCAGGCGTGCGCGACGTGCACGAATTGCGTACCCGCAAAATGGGCGACTTCGCACTCGTCGACGCGCATATTCTGGTCGATCCGCTGATCTCGGTATCGGAAGGGCACTACATTGCAGAGACGGCGCGTGCGCGTGTTCTGACGGACAACCGCGTATTGGATGCGCTTATTCACGTCGACCCGGAAAACGATATGGTGGCGCGACCGCCCGTCAATCTGCCGCCGCGCGAGCAGGTCGTGGCGGAGGTCGACGCCGCGCTGGCCGAGCACGGCGAGCGGGCGGCGGCCGTCAATCTCCACTACCTGAGTACGGGGCTCGACGTCGAGGTGACGTTACCTGCCAGCGGGTCCGATATCCGCGAGAGCGATGCACAGAGGATGGTTCGCCTGGATCTTGCGGGATTGAAGCGGCGCCTGGGCGCGCGGCAGGTGAGTGTGCTCAGGGCCATGGCCTCGGGCGCGTGCGTGGAGGAAGCGGGAGTGGGAGCAGACGTAGACGCAAGAGCAGACGTAGACGCAAGAGCAGACGCAGGCGCAGGCGCAAGACTATGCGCAGGAGCCGGCGCGGACGGAGAAGCAGGCGCCGAAACGGCCACCGCCGAGCGTCACGACATTGTCTAAAACCGGCTGCGTCCGAGCGACGCAGTCCAGCCTCGCGGCGCGAGCAACCTGATCAGAATCTCAAAGCGGCAGTTGCGTGTCGAACTTGATTTCACGCAGGACGACGCTCGTGCGAACCTGTGCGACCGCCGGAATCTTGAAGATCCGTTCGTGCAGAAACGCGTCGTACGCCTTGATGTCCGGCGCGACGATCTTGAGGATGTAATCGGATTCGCCGGTGGTGCTGTAGCACTCGGTCACCTCGGGACAGGTGGCGATCTCCCGCTCGAACTGTTCGACGCCGCCTTCCGTGTGCCGCGTCAGATGGATGTGGGCAAGCGCGCACACATGCAGACCGAGCTTCTCCCGATCCAGCAGCGCCGTGTAACGCTGGATCACCCCCGATTGCTCCATGTCCTTGATCCGCCGCCAGCACGGCGTGCTGGAGAGTCCAACCTGGTCGGAAATCTCCTGCACCGACCGGCGAGCGTCAAGCTGCAACAGGCGCAGAATCTTTTGAGAGAACGTATCGAGTGTCAACTGCGCCTCCGTTGGCGTGCCATGGTCCTTATGGTAGAGGCCGCGAAAACGAAACGCAATGCAAAACGGCTCTGACGAGGGAGATTACCTAATTTGCAGGTTTGGCAGCGGCTTTTTGCCCTGAGCCGTCCCCATCTTTCCCAGCTGCCGCAGTTGCCGCCTGAGTGGCGCGCAGCTCGGCGAGCATGTTGCAGAAGAGGGCGCCCTGTTCGATCGCGTCATCGAGCGCGACATGGGTGTGCGGATGGTCGTCGAACCAGCGTTGCGGCAGGCGGGGTTTGATGCACTTGCGGTAAGGCAGTCCGGTCATTGCGAACGCCAGCGTCTTGATGTCGAGCGCGGACCATGAGAACGGGCAACGGCCGGTGAAGCGCATCATGTACCAGAACATGAAGGTGAAATCGAAGCCGGCCGGCATAGCCACGAAGACCGGCTTGCCGGGTAGCGCTTCGACCCAGGTGACGTAGTCCGTCAGCGCCTTGAGCGGCTGCTGCAGGTCGCGGCGGCAGGCTGCCCACGCCTCGGGCTGGGTCTTCCACCAGGCCTCCTGGACCGGATGGGCGCTCGCCCCTTCCAGCAATTCAAGATTCGCAGAGAAAGTGCCGATGAGTTGCTTGTCCTCGGTGTACGCGGCCGAGGCGAAACTGAGCATGGAATGCGGACCCGGAATCGGGCCGTCCGCTTCGACGTCGGTGCTTACATAGATTTCGCTGCTCATGCATGCACTCCATCGGCGACGTAGGGATTGGTGCGCCGCTCGGCGCCGAACGTCGACGTTGGGCCGTGACCCGGGACGAAAGTGACGTCGTCGCCAAGCGGCCAGAGCTTCTCACGGATCGAGCGAATCAGGTCGGCATGATTGCCGCGCGGGAAATCCGTGCGGCCAATGGAGCCGGCGAACAGCACATCGCCTACCAGCGCGAGCCGGTGTGCGCGGCTAAAGAAGATCACGTGGCCGGGCGTGTGCCCCGGGCAGTGATAAACCTCCAGCTTCTCGTTGCCGAACTCGACCGTGTCGCCGTCCTGCAACCAGCGGTCCGGCTCAAAGGCTTGCGCTGCGGGAAAGCCGAAGCGCGTGCTCTGGTCAGGGAGCTTGTCGAGCCAGAAGCGTTCATCGGGATGCGGCCCGTCGATCGGCACGCCGTAGTGCGCGGCCAGCGTTTTCGCGCCGGCGCAGTGATCGATATGGCCGTGCGTGAGGAAGACTTTTTCGACCGATACATTCTGCCGCTCGACTTCCGCCTGGATGATCTCGAGGTCGCCGCCGGGATCGACGACAGCGGCGCGTCCCGTTGCCTCGCAAACGAGCAGCGAACAATTCTGCTGGAACGGCGTGACAGGGATCAGAGTGACTTTCATGAGTACGGTAGGCCACGCAAAAACGTTGATTGTACCGGCGCTTCACCGGCCTCGCCGATATGCCGAATGGCTGTTCCGCAATGCCCATTTTTGCATCAATAGTGAAAATTCATCAAAGTTATCAGGGTCTTGCCATCCCAGAATTGGGTTTTAGGTATAATGGACCCATGTGTGCGGGAGACCGTACTGCCAAATGGCGATGCGTACCCATTAAAAGTGGGGCGCTGATCGTCGTCAAGTAAGTGCCGTCGTAGATGTTTTTGACGGCAAATCAAGCATCGGATATGTCCGATGCGCACGTCTCGTCCAGCCAGGTGCCACGCGCCTGCAACGGCTTTCGCCGTGACGCTGGGTGGGGCCTACGCCGCTGTTCCTGCGCGCCGTTGTTAAGCGCGCAAGAACGTGATGCCACGTTCGATGGCGGCTTGTGGGGTCTGGTCAGGCTGCCGGGGACAGGTTGCGCCAGACGTGAAAATTAACCGTGCGGGAGCGGCAGAATGTGCCGCGTGCGGACTTCAACGTACTGCGCTTTTTGCGCGGCGTGTGGTCGTTCGTTTTTCGCCGGAGTCGCAGCAACACGCAGCTATCGCGTGATGCGGCTCGACATTGTGATTTTACGTCTTATGAAAACTTCATCCCGAAGTATGGGGAGCCTTTTTGCCTTTTTTGTGCTCGCAGGGTGCGCCATGCCCCCGACCGAAGGCAACCAGGCAAGCAATCCGCCGCTCAGCACGACGAGCGCGCAGGCAGGCGGCGCCGGTACCTCCGCGCCGCAGGCCTTTGGTACGCCGGCAGGATCGGCTTCGGAAGCCAGCGGTACGTCGCTTGCCGACGCCCAACCGCTCTCGGAACCGGGACCCAATATTGCCGGTTACCGCGAAACCGGACGTGCATCCTGGTACGGCCGGTTCTTCCACGGTCGACGCACCGCGAACGGCGAACGCTACGACATGCACGCGCTCACAGCGGCGCACCGCACCTTGCCGCTCGGCTCCTACGTGAAGGTCACCAATCCGGCTGACGACAGTTCTGTGATCGTCCGGATCAACGACCGCGGCCCATTCGCGCGCGGCCGGGTGATCGATCTCTCGCTGGCGGCGGCTACCGCGCTGCACATGGCACATGCGGGCACTGCTCGCGTGCAGATCGAAGGTTTGACGCAACAGCAGGCGAAGGCGGAACGAGCCGAAATGCTGGCGTCGAACAACAACGACGTCAAATGATGTGAAGGCGGCTGGCGCGTTTATCGCGTGCCTGGCCGCCTGTCTTGAGGCGGGCACGGCTTTACCTGCCGTGCGCGCCGCTCGCAAAGGCCACTTGCGCCGCCCCTTGCTGCTCCTTTAGTCGTCCTCGTCTTTCTTCAGCGCCAGTGCGCGCGTGTACAGCGCGTTGCGCGATGTCCCCGTGATGGCGGCCGCGACCTTCGCCGCGCTACTCACCGTCAATTCTTCCAGCAGGATGCCTAGCAACGCGTCGTGATCGTGTTCGCCCGCGATTTCCTGCTGCGCGCCTTCCACCACCAGTACGAACTCGCCGCGTTGCCGGTTTGGGTCGGCTGCCAGCCACGTTGGCCCTTCGGCCAGGGTGCAACGATAGAGCGCCTCGTGTAACTTCGTCAGCTCACGTGCGATCAGCAGTTTGCGTGCGCCACCGAATGCTTCGGCCAAGGCTTCAACCGTTTCTACGATGCGATGCGGCGCTTCGTAGAAGACCATCGCGTGAGGGTGAGTCGCGAGCGGTTGCAGGGTCGCCGCGCGTTGCTTCGCCTTGGGCGGTAAAAAACCGAGGAACGAGAAGGTGGCGACCCAATCGCCCGCTGCGGAAAGTGCCGTGGCGAGCGCGCTTGCGCCGGGCAGCGGAATCACCGGCAGGCCCGCTTCGCGTACGGCGTCGACGAGTTTTGCGCCGGGGTCCGAAATACCTGGCGTGCCGGCATCGGAAACATACGCGATCCGCTCGCCCGCTTGCAGATATTCGACGATGCGCAGCGCCGCTTCGCGCTCGTTGTGCTGATGCACGGCCACGAGTGGTTTCGAGATTCCGTAGCGGGCGAGCAGTTGACCGGTATTGCGAGTGTCCTCGGCGGCAATCCGGTCCACCAGTCCGAGTACGTGCAGCGCACGCAACGTGATGTCCGCTAGATTGCCGATCGGCGTCGCCACCACATAGAGCGCGGCAGCAGGATATTGCTGCCCTTGCGCAAGTTCGGAGAGAGGAGTCATGAGGCAGAAGACGCAGACAGACAGAGCAAGGCCGACATTGTGCCACGCAGCGGCAGAGCGGCCGGAGCGCTCGACGCCTCGATCCGGCGCTCACAACTTTTCGGGTCGTGGTGGGTCCAAAGACGTTGGAGCGATTTTCGAAGCGCACGCACTGGTGTTTTTGCAGCGCCAACGCTTGCGTCTGGTGGCGCGCAATGTGGTGTGCCGTGGTGGCGAGATCGATCTGGTGATGCGCGAGCGCGACGGCGCGCTGGTGTTCGTCGAAGTACGCGCGCGGGCGCAGCGGCACTATGGCGGCGCGGCCGCCAGCATTGACTGGCAGAAGCGGCGGCGACTGGTTCACGCCGCGCGGCATTATCTGACCACACATGTAGATGCTGTGCCGGCATGCCGTTTCGATGTTGTCGCCTTTGAAGCGGGGCGGCTGGTCTGGTTACGGGACGCGTTTCGCGCCGATGAAGTCTGAGCCAGCGCGCGGACATCGGCCTTGAGTGCGATAAACTTGCGCTCGCGTGTGGGTGGCGCGGCGAACGTGTCATGCGCGGCGCCGCAGATTCATGGGTACTTCCCGCACCGTCAGTCCGAACAATAGGTCTTCACAACAGGGCGCGCGAAAGCGGTCCATACGCGGTAATAGATAGAGACTCGATGTCAGTCGAACGCATTCAACAGCACTTCCGCGACAGCGCGGCGGTCAAACTCGAAGCCCTGGAAACCCTGTCGATGCCGATCGCCGCTGCGATCGACACGATGTTTATGGCGCTTGCCAACGGCAACCGCATTCTTGCGTGCGGCAACGGAGGATCCGCTGCCGACGCACAACATTTCGCCGCCGAGCTGATGGGCCGCTTCGAGCGCGAACGACCCGGTTTGCCCGCTATCGCGTTGAGCACCGACAGCTCAGTTCTCACTGCCATAGCGAACGACTACACCTTCGAGCAGATCTTCTCGAAGCAGGTGTGGGCGCTTGGTCAGCCCGGCGATGTGTTGCTCGCGATCACGACCTCGGGCAACTCGGCAAACGTGCTGGCCGCGGTCGAGGCCGCGCACGAGCGCGAGATGATTGTCGTGGCGTTGACGGGCAAAGAAGGCGGCAAGGCGCACGAGGTATTGGGCGACACCGACATCCATATTTGCGTGCCGTCGGATCGCACCGCGCGTATCCAGGAAGTGCATTTGCTGACCATCCATTGTCTGTGCGACGGCATCGATGCCATGTTGCTGGGCGAAGACTGATTCCGAAGGAGAGCTAGTTGATGAGCGTATTTCGCATCAAGACGACGTTGGTGAGGACCACACTGGTGGTGGGGCTGGCGGCGGGTCTGTCCGCGACGCTGCAAGGTTGCTTTCTGCTGGTGGCAGGCGCGGCCGGCGGCGGTGCGCTGGTAGCGACCGACCGGCGCACGGTCGGCGCGCAAACCGAAGATCGCGAGATTCAGGTGAAGTCGATCGCGCAGATCAACCAGACGTTGCCGGATACGGCGCACGTCAACGTGACGGTGTTCAACCGTCGCGTGCTGCTGACCGGCGAGGTACCGGACGACGCGTCGAAGCAGAAGGCCGAGCAGATCGTGCGCGGCCTGAACAACGTGACTTCGATCGTCAACGAATTGGTCGTGCAGCCGGGGGCTGACATTTCCTCGCGGGCGAATGACTCTTACCTTGAAACGCGGGTCAAGACTGCGCTCATCGCCGAGAAGAATATTTCGGCGAACAACTTCAAGGTGGTGTGCGAGAACGGCTCGGTTTATCTGATGGGGTTGGTCACGCGCGATGAAGGTGCGCGCGGCGCTGACGTGGCGAGTCGTGTGCCTGGCGTGACGCAAGTGGTGAAGGTGTTCCAGTACATCCTGCCGCAAGATGCGGCTGCGGCTACTGCCGCTGCATCAAGCGCACCGGCTGCACCGACGCCTTCGCCGACCACCGATGCGACGGTTGGCGCGGTGCCGGATGCGTCGGTGAGCTCGCGTCCGCTTGAGCAGCAGGCGCCGGCTCCGGTGACGAATTCGACCCAGGTGCATCCGGGTAATCCGCAGGTTAGTCAATGAGGCTGGGTGTTTTTTCGCGTAGCTTGTTCGGCGTGGGTGCCGTGCTTGCGTTGAGCGGTCTGGCCGAGACGGCGTATGCGGATGGCACACCGCGCGGGCAGGCGATTGCGAGCGCGAACGCTTGTATGGGTTGTCATGCGGTGGATCGCAAGCTTGTCGGGCCGTCGTTTCAACAGATCGCGGCGAAGTACAAGGGCGATTCGCAGGCATCGGCGAAGTTGGCGCTGAAGGTGAGGAATGGTGGGTCTGGGGTGTGGGGGGCGATTCCTATGCCCGCGCATCCTGCCATGAGCGATGCGGATGTCCGGGCGGTGGTGGATTGGGTGCTCGCGGGGGCTCCGTCTAAATGATTTTTGGGTGGTTTTGGAGGCTTTTGTGGCTTGGTAAAGGTGAAAAACCTTGTGCTAGAATTGTTTCGTCGTTGGGGGGGTAGCTCAGCTGGGAGAGCGTCGCGTTCGCAATGCGAAGGTCGGGAGTTCGATCCTCCTCCTCTCCACCACCATCAAGTCTGACAGAATCCAGGAAAGGCCGGAAAGTCCTTGTCGCACAAGGCTTCCGGCCTTTTTTGCGTCCAGCGTCATCCAGCGACGTCTGGTGAAATCCGGACGCCTTTTGGGGCAGCTCTCGGGGCATCGGTGCCTATACTAATTTTAGGATGCCCCCAAATGCCCCTGACTGACCTCACCATCAAGAACGCCAAACCTATAGGTAAAACCCAGAAGCTCTGGGACGGTGGCGGACTCCATCTCGAGATTACCCCGACCGGCTCCAGGCTCTGGCGCATGAAATACCGCTACGACGGCAGGGAGAAGAAACTGTCCTTCGGCCAGTATCCTTACGTCACCCTGAAGGACGCGCGGGCGAAGCGGGAGGAGGCACGCGAGCTGCTCGCCAAGGGGATAGACCCTGGCGAGCACAAAAAAGCGCTCAAGGCGGAGCGGCTCGCGAAAGCTACCAGCACGTTCGAGGCCGTTGCCCTTGAGTGGTTCGAGCGGATGATGGCCGACAAGGCCAAGTCTCACAAGGACAAGGTGCTCGCGCGCCTGAAGAACGACCTCTTTCCGTGGCTGGGCAACCGGCCGATAGCCGAGATTACCGCCCCCGAAATACTGAGCTGTCTGCAGCGAATCGAGAACCGGAAGGCGTTCGACACCGCACACCGCGCGATGGAGAACTGTGGGGCGGTATTTCGCTACGCGGTGGCGAGCGGCCGGACTCGGACCAATCCGGTGCCGGACCTGAAAGGCGCATTGAGGCCAGCGAAAGCGGGCCACTTTGCGGCCGTCACCGACCCCCGGCAGGTGGGACCACTGTTGCGAAAGATGGATGCAGTGGGAGCCTCGTTTCCGGTGAAAGCCGCGTTGCATCTCGCGCCAATGCTGTTCTGCCGGCCTGGCGAGCTGCGCATGATGCGGTGGGACGAGGTGCATCTGGACGCAGCCGAATGGCGCTACATCGTTGGAAAGACGACGACGCCCCATCTCGTGCCGCTGGCATCCCAGGCCGTCACCATTCTGCGTGAACTGTATCCGCTAACGGGACGATGGCCGTATGTTTTCCCGGGCCGGGATGACAAAAACCAGCCGATGTCCGGGAACACGGTCAACAACGCGCTGAGGCGGGCGGGTATCAATACCCGGACGGACCAGACCGGACATGGATTCCGGGCCATGGCGCGTACCATTCTGCATGAAGGGCTGGGCATCAGGCCTGAGGTTATTGAGCATCAACTGGCGCACATGGTGCCCGACCCGCTGGGTACCGCGTATAACCGGACGAAATTTCTGGATGAGCGCAGAAAAATGATGCAGAAGTGGGCCGACTATCTCGACCGCCTGCGGAATGGTGATTCGGGCGAACCCCCGGTTGCGCCCGCGCCGCTTGGCCCGCGCGAAGGGCGGTAATAGGCGTCGCCATCGCGGGCGATTTGCCGGCGCTACGGGCACGGGACGTCCCAGAGAAATCCAGGGCCTGTCCGCCTACGTTTTCCGTGTCTTCGAACCGGCTTCGCGCGGCGGCGACCAGGTGACATCACATGGGAGACGTCTGGCTAAGGCCTGCCGAATTCCTGATTCCACCGGTGTGCGGCTGAATGAAAACTGGCCTGGTTGGCACGGGCATCCCACAACGCGTGATGATGGTGCCCGTGCTCGGCGAAGAAAGATTGCTGTCGCGCTGCATCCAACCGGGTCCAGATATTTTCGGTCCGCCATTTTTTCGGAAGCTGGCCGTCCATCAGGCGCTCAAGCAGCTCCCGGTCAAAATCATGGTCATAGCAGAGAACAAGGTGGTCGCGAACCGGAACACTATGCAGCCAGTCCGTCACTTCGAGGCGAAGCTGGTCAAGTGGCATTGCACGCCCGGCCGGAGAACCAAGTTGGGGGAGCACGGTCTCCCGGACAAATTCGCTGCAGCGAGATAAATCGAAACCGGAAGATTCTCCGTAAAACTCGCTACCGTTTTCGGCGACAAGACCCAGGCTGATGAGCTCACGGTCCTGCAGATTGGTAAATTCAGTGTCTAGGAATACGCGCATACGTTTGGGCGGTTCGCGAGCCCATCTGGTTGGGGGAATATCGCTCGCTCGGTGAGTGACTCACCGGTGCCCCGGGTTGGCAATCAGCGAGAAGGGCGTGTCGTGAATGGAGTTGACGGTCAGTATAAATGGGGCGGTCGTATGGGGGCCATGCGGATGCCTGCGCTGCTTCGGGGTTGTGCGCCAGGCAGCTCCGAATCACCGGAGGGCATCAATGTCGCGCCGGTCTCTCTGGTTGAGAGCATCGGCGGATTAGCCGATTGGAGAATGGCGTTTCTGTGGCGCGCTGAGTCACCATGTGATGAACAACGGAAGCGCGGCATTTTTTAAAAAATATATTGAGGATTGCTAAAACATCTTTCATATTTTGTGGAAAATTTTTAAACATAGTTCGAACTGCTTGACAATTGGATGGGAGGCGCGCCACAATGCGGTTATCGTTATCAGACGATAACCGGTGGTCAGCCCGACTCCGGCCGGTTTAAGGGCATATCTAAATAGCTATATTTCCACGGTATTTTTCGTGGGGTGAGGACATATCTCCAAGGGCGTGTTTTATGGAGATGGTCAATGCAAATCCAGCATGACTTCCTGCTGCGTCTTCCTGAAGTTTTGGCGCTTATCCCTGTTTCACGAGCCACCTGGTACGCTGGCGTCAAAAGCGGCCGTTACCCTTCACCGGTGTCCCTCGGCCCGCGTTGCGTTGCCTGGAGAGCCAGCGAGATTCAACGACTCGTCAGTCAAGGGCAATTGGGGGCATCTGGCGAGTAGTAACGCTCATTTGTCGGGCCTTGGCTTGAGTTCCTTCCGTAAGTGGATGGCACCACTTTGTCGAGCTGCCTTGGCGAGAGCCGAGGCGGTCGTCAATTTGCGATTGCTGGTCAAAGCGGTATGTCCCATAAACATCCTTGATGAAGGAAACGATGCGCCTTTCTCGTTACGTGGACCAGAAGCTGGACGCTTAATATCACGTTTCTTTCAAATGCGACTGTTGCCTTGTTTCGACTCATGGACGTAAAGGCAAATCAATTCTTCCGGTCAGCGTGAATGTCCTCGAGTTCCTGCGTGGCATCGCCCCGTAGTCAACCCAGTGGGCGCACAGCCGCTCGCTGATAGAGCCGAAGGACCAGGTGGCCGGCAATTGCAAGAATTGGCAGGTCACGTATCTCATAGCTGTTCGTGCTGGTCGCGCCCGATTTGGCCTTAATCCGGTCGCGCTCGACCGTCCATGTGTTGGAAGAAGTCGCGCTAGCCTTAGGACGCAATTCCTTACCGTCAAAAAGCCAGGTGTTGCCTGAAACTGCGCCCGTCTCGGGCTTTATTTCTTTCCCATCGAGAATCTAGGTCGTGCTCGCAGTCGCCCCGTTTCTGAGTTTCAGTTCTGCCCCGTTGCACGTCCATTCTCGTGGAACAATAATCTTTTTTGACATGGCTTCCCTGTGTTGAGCCGATTGACGAATTTGGAGGGTATTGGTCGGCAAGAATCGACTGTCGAGCAGCGCTCCAAATAAACTGTCCTAGTAACTAGTCATGATTCTCGTAAAGCGCAATGAGGTTCCGCCGGTGTTCGTCGAGCTTGAGAAACGCTTCCTGCCTGAGGCCGAGCGGTTCTACGCAATTCCTCTCGCCGAGCGTGGTCAAAAGCAGTTCGATATCAAGTTTGCTTCAAGAAATTCGCAGCAGGCGTTCATGCCCGCGCTGTTTGACCAATTTGCAGGGAAATGTGCCTACTGCGAATCGACACTGGGTGCTTCGACCAAAGGGCATGTAGACTGGTTCCGACCCGTTACAGGCGTCTCGGGCTCGTCGGGCAAGTATCTGCGCGACCACTACTGGCGCCAGGCGTTCGAATGGGAAAACGCGTACCTGGCCTGTGCCGAGTGCTGGCGGAACAAGACGAACAGATTTCCCCTTCTTGACGAGAGCACACGCGCCCAGGCATCCGCGCTGCGCTCGGAGCTCACCAGAGAGACTCCGTCGCTGCTCGACCCCTGTTTGGATGACCCGTCCGAGCATCTGCTTTTCTCGAGAGATGGGGCCGTCGCGGGCACCACCGAAAGAGGGCGGGTGACCATCGAGGTATTCGGACTGAACCGCCCAGGCTTGAAGGTGGACCGCCAGCGCACCTTAAACCATTTTGAGCACGCGACGGAACGGCATCGCGTCGAGATGCTACGCGCGGGGCAACCGTATCTCGCGGCTGTCCGTCAGATTTCCCGGCGCATCGCCGGGTCAGCCCCAGGCGAAGACGCGAGGCTGCAGACCGCCATCGAGTTGCAGCAGCGCTTTGACACGGACAAGGAACGTGCGTCAACAGCGCCGGAAGGAAACCTTGATGAATGGGATTCGCGCAAGCGCGTCATTGAGAGCATCACCATCGAAAACGTCGGTACTGTTGAGTCTCTCCAGCTCGACCTGCTTGCCAAGAATACCAAGCGCACGCCGTGCTTTGCGTTGCTGGGAATTAACGGTGCAGGCAAGTCCACCATCCTGAAAGCCATTGCGATTGCGCTGGGAGGGCGACCCTATGCGCGAAGACTGAAGCTCAAAAGTAACGACCTCTTGGCTGGCAACGCAGCTAGCGGTCGGGTCGCAATCCGTATCAGCGGGTTCGAGGAAGAAGTTGTGCTGACTCTGAAGCGGTGTTGACGGCGGCGTAAATCCGCACATAAATGGCGGCGCAAGGTTGACCAGGACCATCAACAATGAAGCGCCGTTGACAGCCTCGGTCGGGGTGG